>JBCCVR010000001.1:0-120290 GCA_039194995.1 Cyanobacteria bacterium P01_E01_bin.42
ATCAAACTTCATGAAAGACATTTATATTGATGGAAAAGCCTTGTTTGAAGAATTGGCAGAAATTGATACAGAAAATTTAACTGGTGATGAAAGAGCTATTCGTTTTTTTGTTCTAAATCGTATTAGTTTTTCTGGAACTATTGAATCAGGTGGTTTTTCCAAAGAGTCTTTTCGAGATCGTTTTACTTACTCATCAATAGAAAGATTAAAACCCCTACAAACAATTTTAAAAAATATAAAGATTACCAATTTAGACTATGAAAAAATCATACAAGAACCCGGCGAAAATGTTTTTATTTTTCTAGATCCACCCTATTTAAAAGCAACAAAATCGCGACTTTATGGAAAACGCGGCAATTTACATACTTCTTTCGATCATCAACGCTTTGCCAATTTATTAAAAGACTGTCCCCATCAATGGTTGATTACCTATGATGACTCCCCCGAAATTCGGGAAAACTTTAAATTTGCTCATATCTATGAATGGGAGCTACAATATGGCATGAATAACTACAGACAGAAAACTGCGGGGAAAGGTCGCGAGTTAATGATTTCCAATTATGAAGTTAAAAAGACAGAAAACAAACCCATACAGTTAAGTCTGAACTTGAAAGAGTGAGATTTTTCAATTGCCAATCTTTGTATTTTATCCAATCGTCCCATGTTATTTGACTTTTTCTTTCCCATCGCCGGAGTTGGCATTATCTACGTCTTTCTCTGTCTTGCCATGTTAAAGTGGCAAAATCGCTTCATTTTTGTCCCTTCCTCGCAAATAAAGAAAACACCTCACGATTTTAATCTAGATTATGAAGAGGTTTGGATTTCTGTGGGAGAAGAGAATGGGAGTTTGTCTGGCGATCGCCCCCTAGAAAGCAATAATAAACTCGGAAAAATACACGGTTGGTGGATTCCAGCACCGAGTGAAAATCGAAGCGATCGCGATGGAAAAACAATTTTATTTTTTCACGGGAATGCCTTTAATATTGGGGCAAATTTAAAACAAGCCGCAGTTTTCCATCGTTTGGGATTACCGGTTTTGATGGTAGATTATCGCGGTTATGGCAAAAGTCAAGGGCAATTTCCCACAGAGTCTCAAGTGTACGAAGATGCCCAAATTGCTCTAGACTACTTAACCGAACAAAGAAAACTTTCCCCACAAGAAATTATCGTCTACGGACATTCGTTGGGAGGTGCGATCGCGATCGAACTGGCAACCAAAAATCCCGATCTTGCGGCTCTTATCGTACAAGGATCGTTTACCTCGCTTCGAGAGATGGCGGATTACGATAAAATCTATAAAATCTTCCCCGTCGATCTTTTATTGACTCATTATTTTGATTCGATTGAGAAAGTAACGGACTTGCAAATGCCTCTTTTATTCGTTCACGGTGACGCAGATCGTCGCGTTCCAGTGCGAATGAGTTTTGAGTTATATGAAAGTGCAAAAACGGCAGTAAAAGACCTTCATATCGTACCAGAAGGCGATCACGATCGCATCGCCGAAATTGGCGGAGAAATTTATTATCGCAAACTCGAAGAATTTATAACCAAAGTAATCGAAAACCAACAAACAATAACCCCCCAATCCCTTCCAACATAGGACGAAACCTACCCCCCAGCCCCCTCTCAAGAGGGGGAGAGCAAGAGGGGGAGTCGGAATGCAACCAACAAAATAACTAATAACCAATAACGAATAACAAAATCATGTTTGTCGGTTTACACATCCACAGCGATTATAGTCTTCTCGATGGCGCATCGCAACTCCCGGCTCTAATCGATCGCGCTTTGGAGTTGAAAATGCCCGCGATCGCTATTACGGATCACGGAGTCATGTACGGGGCGATCGAACTCTTAAAAACTTGTCGGAGTAAAGGAATAAAACCCATTATTGGCAATGAAATGTATGTCATTAATGGGGACATTCGCGATAAGAAAAAACGTTATAAACGCTATCATCAAGTCGTTCTCGCTAAAAATACCCAAGGATATAAGAACCTGACAAAACTGACGACAATTTCACATTTAGAAGGCGTACAAGGAAAAGGTATCTTTAGTCGTCCTTGCATCAACAAAGAACTCCTAGAAAAATACAGCGAAGGACTCATTATAACCAGTGCTTGCTTAGGTGGAGAAGTTCCCCAACGCATTCTTAAAAACGATCTCGAAGATGCGAGAAAAGTTGCTCAATGGTATAAAGATTTATTCGGCGATGATTATTATTTAGAAATTCAAGATCACGGTTCGGCAGAAGATCGCATCGTTAACATTGAAGTTGTTAAAATTGCCAGAGAATTAGATATTAAAATTATTGCAACAAATGACTCTCATTTTATCTCCTGTGGTGATGTCGAAGCACACGATGCTTTATTGTGCATTCAAACCGGAAAACTGATTACTGAAGAAAAACGCCTGCGTTATAGCGGTACGGAATATCTCAAATCAGCAGAAGAGATGAAATTGCTATTTCGCGATCACCTGTCTGATGATGTTATCGAAGAAGCGATCGCCACTACCCTTGAGGTTGCCGAAAAAGTACAACCCTACAAAATATTAGGAGAACCGCGTATCCCCGATTATCCCATTCCTGCGGGTCATACAGCCGATAGCTATCTCGAAGAAGTCACTTGGGAAGGACTCTTAGAACGTCTCAAATGTCGCACTCGTCCCGAAGTTAATGCGACGTATAAAGATCGGTTAGAACGAGAACTGAAAATGATGCAAAAAATGGGTTTTTCTACCTATTTTTTAGTTGTCTGGGACTACATTAAATTTGCCAGAGATAATAATATTCCCGTCGGTCCCGGACGCGGTTCGGCTGCAGGTTCTCTCGTTGCTTATTGCCTCAAAATCACGAATATCGATCCCGTGCGTCACGGACTGTTATTCGAGCGTTTCTTGAACCCCGAGCGGAAATCTATGCCTGATATTGATACGGATTTTTGTATCGATAAACGGGAAAAAGTGATTGAATACGTTACGGAAAAATACGGTAAAAATAATGTTGCGCAAATCATTACATTTAACCGCATGACCTCGAAAGCAGTCTTACGAGATGTGGCGAGAGTATTAGATATTCCGTTAGCTGATGCCGATCGCATGGCTAAATTAATTCCCGTTTCTCGAGGCAAACCGACGAAATTAAAAATCATGGTTTCCAACGATACGCCTTGCAATGAATTTAAGGAAAAATATGAAAGCGATCTGCAAATTAAACGCTGGATCGATATGGCAATGCGCATCGAAGGAACGAATAAAACCTTTGGCGTTCATGCTGCGGGTGTGGTAATTTCTTCGCAACCTTTAGACGAAGCAATTCCCCTACAAAAGAATAATGAAGGCTCGACAATCGTTCAATATTCAATGGAAGATGTGGAGTCGATGGGACTCCTAAAAATGGACTTTTTGGGTCTAAAAAACTTGACGATTTTACAAAAAGCTGCGGATCTCGTTAAGGAAAATCAGAAAATCGACTTGGACTTGGATCAACTTCCTTTAGATGAAAGACGAGCATTAGAAATCAAAGAAAAAGGAATGTTGAAAAAATTACCGGGTGATATCGATACAACTTACCAGTTATTCAAAGCAGGAAATTTAGAAGGAGTTTTTCAGCTAGAATCTGATGGGATGCGGCAAATTGTAAAAGATTTAAAGCCCTCAGAATTAGAGGATATTTCTTCAATTTTAGCTCTCTATCGTCCGGGGCCGTTAGATGCGGGATTAATCCCCATGTACATTAATAGAAAGCATGGTTATGAAGATGTCAAATACGATCATCCTCTCCTACAACCCATCCTGAAAGAAACCTACGGAATTATGGTTTATCAGGAACAAATTATGAAAATTGCTCAAGATTTAGCGGGATATTCTTTAGGGGAAGCTGATTTACTCAGAAGGGCAATGGGTAAGAAGAAATTGTCAGAAATGAAGAAGCATCGTACTAAATTTATCGATGGTGCAACGCAGAATGGCGTTAAATCTAGGATAGCCGAGCATCTTTTCGAGCAAATGGTAAAATTTGCTGAATATTGCCTCAGTTACGATACATTGATTTTAACCGTCGAATATGGTGCGATGCCTATTGGTAGAATTGTGGAAGAGCAAATCGAATGCACGGTTTATAGTTGCGATCGCAATGGTTTTATTTATACCCAAGCGATCGCCCAGTGGCACGATCGCGGTATACAAGAAGTGTTTGAGTACGAATTAGAAGATGGGTCTATTATTCATGCGACTCAAGATCATGAATTTATGACTGAAGATGGAGTCATGCTCCCTATTGATGAGATCTTTGAGAATCAGTTAGAATTGAAACGATGTAGTGCGATCGGGTCGAACAATTTAGATATTGTCGTGGCAATTTAGTCTCTCATTAAAGAATCAACAACGAAAAACTATTTTCCATGACTCGATCGCTCTTCTTGATTAAATAATGCTTTCATAACACCTAGCTGCACTTTAACTTTAGGAAAATCTTTGAGTTTGATAAGAGGAATAAACTTTCGCGGATCGTCGAGTTTGCTCAAGGCTGTTGCAATATCTTCTCCCTCTGAAGAATCGCGATCGCGGGATAATTCTTGTACGAGAGGAGCGATCGCTCTTTCATCGTTTCTCAAGAGCAATCCGATCAATGCTTCGCCATAGATGGTATAGTGCGTATCGGGATTCTCATTGCTCAAACGTTGGAATAATGCCTCTCGGATTGCTGGCGTATCGCTTTGAATTGAGGTTCCTACAGCAGACGTAGCCCAATCTCTGACCTCATCATCCGCATCCGTGGAGAGTTCGATGAGAGTAGCGATCGCTAACGGATCTTCTCGATCTGATAAGGCGATCGCTACTGCTTGGCGAACGCTAGCACTCGGATGATTTTTGAGTTTGGCAACAGGAACGATTTTTCTCGCATCGTCTAAATCTTCTGCACCCATCAAAAGCTCTTGTAAATCATCCGGATCGCGATCCCTCGAGAGTTCTTGAAGGAAGGGAACGATCGCTCTCTTATCGTTGTTTTCGAGTAATCCGAGTAATGCGTCCCGATAAATCCCGTAATTTGTTTCGGGGTTTTCCTTCATCAAACGTTGAAAGAATGCCTCTCTAATTTTTGGTACATTTAAATTAATCATCCTTAAGTAAAATATCGCCCAATCTCGAATATCGGGAACTGGATCGTCGGATAATTCGATAAGAGTAGCGATCGCTAATGAATCATTTAGATCGGACAACCCCATAACTACAGCCAACCGAATATCGTCAATTGGATAATTTTTAAATTTACTCAAATGAGTGACTCTTCTGGGATCGTCAAAATTCCCCAAAGCAAAGGCGATATTTTTCCACATCTCATAATCTTGTTCCTCTGCCCAAACTTGCAATAAAATATCGACGCATTCTTTTGGAAAACTTCTCTCTGAGAGACCTAATCTCGACAATATTGAGATTCCTAGTGTTTTCTCTAGAACATTGTTGCTCGAGCAAAGTTGCTTGGCTGCCTCCAAAACCTCGCGATCTCCTCGATCCTGTAAAATGTAAACATAGTCCCAGAAAAGTGGGCTATCTTCACCCTCTTCTTCAGCTAGTGCAAGTTGAATAAGCGATCGACTTGAGAGATTGACAAATTCGGTTTTTCCGTGGTATTTCGTGATAGGACTAATTTTACTGATTACTTTTTCCATTTCCAGTCAATCTCCCTACCCATCTTTACAATCTAATATCTTTTCTCCCAGATCTTTTCTCCCAACTGTAGACGCTTTTAACAAAATGCAAAGGGATTCGCAGAAAGCCTGCTCTGGCGATCCCGAAGCCGAATATCGAGGGGAGTTTGAAAATTAAGCGATCGCGCGTCCCCCGAAAACCCTATGATAGATTAAAGACAGACACAACAAGATCGACAGGCATGGGAACGACAATCTGGGAACTCGACTTCTACTCGCGTCCGATTTTTGATGAAAATAAGAAGAAACTGTGGGAAGTGCTGATCTGCGAAAGTCCCCTCGATATCGAGAGATCGCCAGATTCTCTATTTAAGTTCTCTAAATTTACAGATAACAAAAGCGTGAACTCGATTTGGTTGAGGAAAGCGATCGAAGAAGCGATCGCGGAAGCCCCCGATCCTCCCGATCGCATTCGCTTTTTTCGTCGTGCTATGAACAATATGATCTTAAAAGCCTGCGAAGAAGCCGATATCCCAGCCATTCCCAGCCGTCGTACCTATGCCCTCAATCAATGGATAGAAGAACGAATAGCTAACTTTTATCCGACTCAAGAGGGTTATGATGAAGATGCAGCGAAAGCCGCTTCGGTACAATATCCGCCTTTAAATGCCGTTCCTCTTCCCGATGCAGTGAGAGGAGATCGCTCTGATTGTTGGGCATTTGTGTCCTTAGAAGCAGAAGCCTTTGCAGAAATGAAAGATTGGGAGATCGGATTTAGCGAAGCCTTTCCCTTGGCAATGATGGGAATTTCTCCAGAAATGAAGATACCGGGATTGATTATTTTCTCACCGCGTGCTAACCCTTTAGCGGCTTGGATGTCGGGATTAGAGTTAGGATATTTACAGCTTGAAGGCGGTAAATTTCCACGGATGCGCTTGGAAACGGGAGCCAGTGATAGTTGGATTTTAGCCGATATCAAAGATAACAATATATTGGCAGAAGCCCAAGGATTTAACGCCGCAAAACAAAAAGCAAATAACGTTCATTTTCTGGCAATTCAAGCGAATCCGGAGTCAGAATCATTTACGGGTTTTTGGCTTTTAAAAGAAGATTAGGAGAGATAGCTTCTGTATCCGTTGAAACGTCAAGGTACTTAGATCGATGAAAGAATCTTCAATTCAAGGGTTTCGCGGTGCATTTTTAGATTTTATCGACGATCCCTTTTTTACGTCCGAATTAGAAAGCGTTCGTTCTTTTTCTGATGGGTTATTAGTCGTTGAAAATGGCTACATTCAAGCATTAGGGAATTATGAAGAAATCAGCGAAAGATATCCCAACATTTCTATTCAACATTATCGCGATCGCTTAATTCTTCCCGGTTTTATCGATCTTCACATTCATTGTCCCCAAACAGAGATGATTTCTGCCTATGGAGAACAACTTTTAGAATGGCTGAATAAATATACATTTCCGACAGAAAGAAAATTTAAAGAAAAAACGTATGCTAAGAAAATATCGGCTTTCTTTTTAGATGAACTCCTAAAAAATGGGACGACGACGGCTCTCGTTTTGACGACTGTATTTCCCGAATCTACAGACGCATTTTTTGAGGAAGCACGCGATCGCAATCTCAGGGCGATCGCGGGGAAAGTGATGATGGATTGCAATGCTCCCGATTATCTCAAAGATACGGCACAATCTTCCTATGAGGAAACCAAGAAACTGATTCAAAAATGGCATAAAACCGATCGCCTGCTTTATGCCGTGACTCCCCGTTTTGCAGCAACTTCGACAGGAGAACAATTACAACTGGCAGGCAAATTACTGCAAGAATTTCCCGATGTTTATCTGCATACCCATCTTTCTGAAAATGTTAAGGAAGTGGAATGGATCAAAGAATTATTTCCCAATTGTGCTAATTATTTAGATGTTTACGATCGCGCGGGTTTGGTGGGCGATCGCTCGATTTTTGCCCACGGAATCCAATTATCAGAAGCTGAATTCCAACGTTTATCGGAAGCAAATTCGGCGATCGCTTTTTGTCCGACTTCTAATCTTTTTCTGGGAAGCGGGCTTTTTAAACTCCATCGGGCGAAGTCAAAGGAAATGCCGATTAAGGTGGGTTTGGCGACAGATGTGGGGGCAGGAACGAGCTTTTCTCTCTTCCAAACAGCCAGTGAAGGCTATAAGGTTGCTCAACTACAAGGACAAAAACTATCCCCCTTTCAAGCCTTGTTTTTAGGAACTTTAGGAGGAGCGAGAGCGCTAAACTTAGAAGATAAAATCGGTAATTTTGATGAAGGGAAAGAAGCTGATTTTATTGTCATAAATTTACAAGCAACACCTTTACTCGCTCTGCGAAATGAAGGAGAAATACCAAAAACTTTAGAAGAAATCGGCGATCGCATTTTTGCTTTGCTGATGTTGGGAGACGATCGCGCAATTTCGGAGACTTATATTATGGGCGATCGCTGGCAATCTACCCATAATACCAATCTTACAGCGCAGGATTGAAAATATAAGCCAATAACCTGCCGTACCGTCTGCCAACTCAAAGCACGATATAATAGAACTTAATCTCTCTGCCCAAACTCACAATGAGTACGACCCAAACAAAAATTTTAACTGAGACTTGGATAAACGCAACATGGGACGAATATCTCCAAGCTGCAGAAAATCCGATTTATGAAAAAGCAAAGTTCTATTATTACAACAAACAACTCAGAATCGAACTATTTCCCTCCGGACACGACCATGCTAGCGACCATACCATTATCAACTATGCAATCAATCTCTATGCAACTGTCAAGGCGATCGCACTGAATGGGAAAGATAATTGCAGCTATCGCAAAACGGGAGTTCGAGAGGCTCAACCCGACTTATCCTATTACATTGGCGAAACTGTTGATGCCATTCCCTATGGTACGGGAATTATTCATCTTGACGATTATCTCCCTCCTACTTTAGTGATTGAAATTTCCAATACTTCTCTTGTTGACGATCGTGGCGCAAAACACCTGCTTTATGAAGATTTAAAGGTGGGAGAATATTGGATTGTCGATGTTAAAAGAAACCAAATTCTTGGCTTTGCGATTGAAAATGGGGGCAGTCGCAGAATTGAGATTTCTAGGGCATTACCCAGCCTGCAAATTTCCCTCCTAGAAGAAGCGCTGAGACGCACCCGCCAAACCAATCACAGCCGCGTGGGGGCTTGGCTGCTCTCGCAATTTCAAGCGAAATAAATCGCTTTGTGGCTTTTTGCATCCATGCAATGAGAGCAATTGCGATCGCCAAATGAGGGAAGGCGATCGCAATAAATACCCTCTTTTAACTTGCCGAGGGCAGACTTTTCACCCCATTCCACTGGGGTGAATCGTTGAAATCGCGATCGATTTCCAAAAGGATATTGCGAATCAAGCGGGCGGCTACTTTTTGGACTAACCCGTTAGCGATTTGTTGTCCCATCTCCTGCGTTTCTGACTTGCTAAGAACTTTGGGGACAACGGATAAAAACGCGAACGGATCGAACCCTCGCGTTTCCTGTATAATCTGCCAAATATTCTGGATGCGATCGAGATTGCCGGGGGAAGTCTCTTGTAACTCTGCGGGCATATCTAACGAACTCATACCAATTTTTTGACGCACGGTCGTCGAGAAGTCAAAGAGCGTTTTGCGACCGAAAATATCGATCGCCTGTACGATTTCATCTACCAGCCTTAAACGGATGAATTCACCTCGTTCTGAGAAAATAAAATCCAAGGCTTGACTGACTGCAAACTCAAAATCATAGTCTTGAGAATCTCGGGCATTGCGTAAGAGATTTTCCAAACGATTCCAGCGAAAACTCCCATCTTTAAATAATAAATCTCGCAACGACGATCGCAGTTCTGTTGAAGGATCCGTTAACAAACGCTTGGCAATATACGGGTAAGCCTTGCTCAATACTTTAAAATCCGGATCGATACCGATCGCAATCCCTTCCAACGTCACCAAGGAACGAATAATTAACGCATAGTAAGCGGGAACGCGGAAAGGAAACTCGTACATCATCTCCGACATTTGATCGGTGATACTCTTAAAATTCAGTTCCGCAACGCTTGCCCCCAAAGCATTCCCAAAAACATTAGTTAAAGCTGGAATAATCGGCTGTAAATCCGTATCTTCCGTTAAAAAATCCAACTTCACATAATCTTCTGCTAAAGATTCAAAATCTCGATTGACCAGATGCACGACGGCTTCAATTAACCCATAACGCTGATAGGGTTTAATGCGGCTCATCATGCCAAAATCTAAGTAGGCTAATTTTCCATCTCGCGTTGCCAATAAGTTTCCGGGATGGGGATCCGCATGAAAGAAACCGTGTTCGAGAAGTTGGCGTAAAGAGCATCCAACCCCCACTTCAACGAGATGGGTTGCATCAATCCCTCGGGCTTGAACCTCCTCTAAATTGGTTAATTTTGTCCCCTCGATCCATTCCATTGTCAGGACGCGCCGCCCAGTATAATCCCAGTAGATCCTCGGCACGTAAATTTCTTCTAAATAGTCATATAATTCAGAAAATAATTCGGCATTCCGTCCCTCGAGTTCGTAATCCATCTCCTCAAAAATCCGTCCTGCAAATTCGTCAGCAATGCCCACCACATCACTACGAAGGCGCTTAATATTATTCTGCGCCCAAATTGCCAATCTTCGCATGATGTAAACATCGAGGGAAATGCTTTCAATTAAATCCGGACGTTGTACTTTTACGGCAACCGTTTCCCCCGTTTTTAATTTACCCTTGTAAACCTGTCCGAGAGATGCCGCCGCAACGGGTTGGGGACTGAGTTCGGCATAGATATCTTCCGGGCGATCGCCGAGTTCTTCTTCAATAAATTGATAAGCCAGTTCATTGGTAAAAGGCGGGAGTTGATCTTGCAGTCGCGCCAATTCATCCATGTAAACCGCAGAAATGAGATCGGGACGGGTCGAGAGGGCTTGCCCTACTTTAATATACGTCGGGCCGAGGCGAGTCAAAATTTCTCGCAATTGCACGGCCCGCTTTTTCTCATTCCCCGCCACATTGTTCCACAGTTTGTCCCACCACAATCCGAAGATGAAACCGAGAAAGCATCGAAGAATCGTGAAGATACGCCCGAAAACGGAGAAAGGACGCTTTTGGTAGTAGTCCATAATGAAATCGGGATCGTAATGGCCGATTTCCGTGCTGGAGAGGTCTTCTGGATTTTTGACGGCCTCTGCGTCAATCGTAATGGCGTTCTTTTCCTGAGGGGAAGGAGAATGCTGGCGTTGGGGTGGGGCAATGGTTTGGGGCATGGGACCTCAATGAACGACGATCTGTTTATTAACGAGTTAAGGATATCTGGCTGGGACAGAAGGCTCGATACTGCTCCTTATCTGGTCAAAAATAAAGTAATGCTTAAATTATAAAGTATTGTAACAATCTATTCGCCGATTGGGTGTATGGTGTCCTCTCCAAACCCCCATCCTTGAATTTTTCTTCTGTTACTAGCCCGATTAACACGGTTGTGAGGTTGACCGCAAGCCGTAATTTCTGTATATTTCCCCAGCCATTTCCGAGAATTTTCTGCCAAAATTAAGACAAAGACCTACAAACAACCTAACTTGATGACAACTTCCCCACAATCCGAAATTCAATTTTTGACCTCCGAAGAATCCGCAGATGTGGATGCGGCGTTACTCTCTTCCTCCGAGAAATTTCTGACGCGCCTGACCATTTCTTCCCTCAGATTGCTCGGAGTTATTGCTAAAGATTACAATATTGCCGTTGAGGAATTAACCCACCAACAGATTGTCAAATGGTTTGAAAAAGATAGTAAAATTCGTAAGGAACAAGGGAAAGAAGCTGCTGTTTTAAAATGGTGAAACCGACTCCGTCGGTTTCGTCGAGTCTTTCAAGCCTGAATTATTTTTGGTAAATTTTTTTCTACCTGGGGGAGAATTGATCGACAGAATGCCTATTTTTTAAGATACAATTTGCTTCTCATTCCCGATCGCGCTTGTCCAAGGCTTCGACCAATGGCGATCGCAAAAAATTCCCCGATAATAAAGAGGTTATTCCCATCATGAGCATTCAAATCAAAGTTCCTAGCATGATGTGCGATGGATGCGTTAAAGCCATCAGCAGCGAAATTAAAGCTAATTTTCCCGATGCAACGATCTCGGCAGATGTAGAACTTAAAATCGTGACAGTAGAGACAACAGCATCAAAAAGCGAGATCGCATCCGCGATCGTGGCAGCAGGTCACGAAACAGAAGATTAGAGCGTTGTCTCAACTTGCAACTGGCTATTTTAATGAACGATCTTCAATTATCGGGTATCAATGACCCTTGACTGAAGCAGGAAGATTGGTTTCCTAGACTTCATTGATTGATTGGAGAGAGCAAACAAAATTCGCTATAGCAAGTCCATTTGAGTTGTAAAAAAGGAATCCTAAAGAAATCTAGGAATTAACCGTGGAACGGGCATCTTGCCCGTGTTTAATGAAGAGCAACAAGCAGGTGGTCACTGAGCAATGCCGAAGTGATACTTGTTCCACATCTTTACAACTCATTTAGTTTTACTATATCTCGATTCTTGTCCGAGAAAGCGAGCGCGAACGATCGCAAATCGTAACTTACGGCAGAAAAGCGAGATTCAACCCCTCGAGATCGGGTCTTGAAACTCATCAAGTCTAAAGATTGGAATTGCAAACTCAGAAGGTTGAAAATTTTACGAAAACTTAAAAAATGTAGTTCTTTTTTTAAAGTTTTTGTAAAGATTTAACCCGATCGTTCTTCATGCCAGAAAAAAGAGTTTCCTCATTTGTAAATCAATGTAGAGTGGGAAATGAGCGGTGATTACAACCTACAAAAATCAAAAAAATTCTAGCGATCGTTCTGCATCTCCGCATCCCCAAAAAGGCGATCGTTTAGACCTACAAATTGGCATGAATGTTCCTGTCTTGCTGGTTGGTAGCAAGCACTTTACAACTACTTTTCTCGAACGCTATGAGACCCCGATCGCGACAGTTGTGGAAACAACTTCTAAAGCACGGATTATTGAGTGCGTGGGTCAAAAACAACCGGGTATCATTTTACTAGAAGCCAATCTTCTTGAAGTTGAAGGGTTGTGTTGCGATATTAAAAAAGCCAGTTCGTCAGGATGGGTTTATTGTCTTGTCCTCGAGTTTTCTTCTGGAATCGATACCTGCTCCCGAACCTCTTCTCAGTATATTCTCAACAGGGCTGAAGCCATTGAAAATAATGCCGATGCCTATTTGCAATTATCGAGTTTAGAAAGCCAGAGCGATCGCTGTCTCGAAGCAGAACGGAGATTATTATCGGCTTATCTGCAAGCGGCCGATCGCCAAGTTCGCCAATATCGGGATCTCTTGCACGCGAATGATTTTCTGTCTTCGATCGCCCTGTCTGATGCGCTCACCAACTTGAGCAATCGTCGCGCTTTCGAGTGGGATTTACCCAGACAAATTCAAAAAGCGAAAAAGCGCAATAGTTCTTTAAGTATTGCAATTTTAGATGTAGATTATTTTAAATCCGTGAATGACAATCACGGCCATCTCGTCGGCGATCGCATTTTGAAACTCCTAGCCACCCGTCTGAGAAATAATATTCGCATGCAAGATACAATCTTTCGCTATGGTGGCGAAGAGTTTGTCATTCTCTTTCAAAAAACCAATGCCGATACGGCCATGGCGATCGCTCAGAGATTGCGACAAATCATTGCCGATACGCCGTTCAAAATCGATGGTAATTTAACCCTTTCTATTACCGTGAGCATGGGTTTGGCGTTACTGCAAGCAGAAGACGATGATTGTGGAATTAAGCTCTTGCAACGCGCCGATTTCAATCTTTTAAAAGCCAAATCTGCGGGCAGAAACCGTATTGTTGATTAATATTAGTGACAGAATTTTTCAACGCAGCGAACAAACATTTCAACGCCCAAACAAAGAACGCTTTCATCAAAATTAAAGCGAGGATGGTGATGGGGATAGGCGAGTCCTTTTGCCGCATTGGCTGAGCCGAGAAAGAAATAACATCCCGGTACTGCTTGCAAGAAATAAGACATATCTTCCGAGGCCATAGTTTGACATTCTGGGACGACTCCGGCGGGAGTTTCGAGAACATCAAAAGCGACAGAACGAACCAAATCGGCGATTTTAGGATCGTTGATCGTGGGGGGATACAATCTCGTATAGTTGAAATCGTAACTCGCTCGATGGCTCTGACAAATACCCGCAATAATCTCTTCCAGGCGTTGGGGGAGATAGTCAGCGAGGTCGGTATTAAAATATCTGACAGTTCCTGTTAAACGGGCTGTATCCGCGATCGCATTTTTCGCCGTTCCCGCATGAAATTCCCCGACAGTAACCACCGCCGATTCTAAAGGGCTGATATTGCGGGCGACAATGGTTTGTAATGCGGTTACGACTTGAGCGCCGATGGCGATCGCATCAATGGTTTCTTGAGGGATGGCACCATGTCCGCCTTTACCGAGAATCGTACAGCTAAAAAGCTCCGATGCGGCCATCAACGGGCCCGATCGCACGCCAATGGTTCCCCAAGGTAAGCTATTCCAAAGATGCAAACCGACGATCGCCTCTGCATCGGGATTTTTGAGTGCCCCTGCTTCGATCATGGGTTTTGCGCCCCCCGGAGACTCTTCGGCGGGTTGAAAGATAATTTTGACCGTCCCGCTAAAATCCTCGCGATGCTGGGAGAGATAAAGGGCGGTACCGAGGGCGATCGCCGTATGACCGTCGTGACCGCAAGCGTGCATGATCCCCTCGTGCTGAGAACGATAATCGACCTCATTTTCTTCTTTGATGGGTAAAGCATCCATATCGGCCCGGATGGCGAGAACCCGTCCCGGTTTTTTGCCTGCGATCGCAGCGACAATTCCTGTTTGGGCAATTCCCGTCTGGTGGTCGATGCCCCATTCTCGCAGCTTTTGGGCGATAAATTCTGCCGTCATGCGTTCTTGAAAGCCCAGTTCGGGAAATTGATGCAGATGCCGCCGCCAAGCAACCAGTTGGGGATGCAATGTGCGAATATCCCAGCGAATGTGCGAGAGGCGATCGGAGCAAGCAGTGGGAAATGTGGAAACCATGTTCGATTGCGGGGTTTGATAGGGGGATCGGGATGGAGAAGATTAACTCAACTGACTGATTATTGAGTTCGATCCCCCCCAGCCCCCCTTAATAAGGGGGGAGAATCCGGAAGTCCCTCTTAATTAAGGGTGGAGAATTCGAAAGTCTCTCTTATTCAGGGGGGAGAATCCGAAAGTCCCTCTTAATTAAGGGGAGAGAATCCGGAAGTCCCTCTTAATTAAGGGGAGAGAATCCGGAAGTCCCCCTTATTAAGGGGGATTTAGGGGGATCGAAACCTACGATACTTGTAACTAGCAACTCGAGTTCATTATCAATTCTATCTCTCCCTGTCCCTCCGATCGAAAGGAAGAATCTAGAAGTCCTCCTGACAAAGGGAGATTAGGGGGAGAAAAAATCATAATCTTTGTAACTAGAAACTTAGGTTATTAAAAACATTCCGATCTGAATTGAGTCTTTTTAAGAAATAACAGATGTTACCTCAGACAGATCATTGATTCTACCTCTAAAGAGAGCGAAAAAGAATCTATACCGAGGAATCGCCTCGCTTTTAAATTAATTGAATCAGGTCGAGACAAAATTGATAATCACTATCAACAATATTGAACAAGACAAGATCTGATAATATAAAAAAAGTCCAAAATAATGCCAATCAATCGAGAAAAATGGCAAGTCTCAGAGCCTCAGAAGAAGGACAAGCCAAGATTACCGCAGCGCGCAAAAGCAAGGGCTGGTTAATTAAAGCAGAAGATACCCGACCTTTGAGGGCAGCGAGCAAGCATCTCGTCCATCGTTACGGTCGGGAAAATGAGTTGGAGGACAACGATCCACAATGGGTTAAAGATTTAGACAAATTTCTACGGATTGATAAAGATCAAGTTAACGAGTTCAAAGTTCGTATTGCTAAATGGCAAAAAAGTTCGCTTCGCGATCGCATCGAACAAACAATCGAAGAGGAATATTTTTTTGCCAGAGATATTTCTTACGGTTCTTGGAGTCGCTTTGCTGGAAGCAAAAGACACGCGGTTAAAGAACGCGCCTTTCAAGCCTATTGTCAGAGTTTGGGTTTGGCATGGGAAGAAATTGTCGAGCGGGACATTTCGCCAACGCCTCGACGCAAAGCCCGCAAGATCGAGCGATCGCTTCATAATCTACCCGCCCCAGATCATACCGCTTTTATCGGTCGGCAAAAAGAACTCAATAAATTGCTCGAACTGCTGGCACCGGATAATCCCGTCCATCGCATTAGCGTTGAAGGCGAGGGCGGATTGGGAAAAACTGCCCTCGTTTTAGAAGTCGCCTATCGCTGTTTACGAGCCAGTTTGGGGGCAACTTCGAGGAATATCCCCATTTTTGACGCGATTATCTTTGTCTCCGCCCAATCCCAACGCTTGGTCGGTATCGGAATCCTCCAACGCCTGCGACAAGAACGCACCCAAAGAGATATTTTTCGCGCGATCGCTCGCACTCTCGATCTGCCTGCCTTGACCTATATTCCCCTAGCAGAACGCTTTGAACTCCTGCAAGAGCGTCTTGCCAAACAGAGCGTTTTGCTGATCGTGGATAATCTGGAAACCGTGGAAGATCGCGATGCTATCCTTGCCTTCGTCCACGAATTACCGCCCACGGTCAAAGTTATCGTGACCACTCGCGAACCCGCACCCTTTTTTAGGTTGCGCCTCGATTCTCTACTCCAAGAAGATGCTTTAGATCTGATTTTCCATCAAGTGGAAGAAAAAGATGTGGAACTCTCTCCAGAAGAGGCAGAAGCACTTTACCAGAAAACGACCGGACTGCCCGCCGCGATCGTCTATACCATCGGTCAACTGGCGGTGGGGTTGACCATTGAGGAGATTATTCAGGGATTGACGCAGACGACGAATGATGTCTCTCGTTACTGTTTTGAGGGGTCGGTGAAACTCCTCTCGGAATCTGCCCATCATTTACTTATGGCACTGGCATTATTTCCTCAAGTGGCATTGCGAGAAGCGATCGCCAAAGTTTCCTCAATTGAAGAACCCATCGCTCTCGCCGAAGGTTTGGCACATTTACGGAAACTGTCTCTCATCAAGCAGGTTGAAGAACGTTACACCATGCTGCCTGCCACTCGCTCTTATGTTTTCGCCCAGTTGGAAGATACGCCAGCATTTGCTAGAGAGGCGAAAACACGTTGGTTGGATTGGTTTTTAAGTTACGTTCGCCAGCACGGGAGCGAAAAATACCGAGATTGGCAGGATTACTCGAACTTAGAGCGGGAATGGGGCAATCTCTCGGCGGCGATCGAATGGTGTTTGGGAAGCGAACAATACGACTTATTTAAAGAATTCTGCCTCTATTTGGCAGGATTTACCCGCTTTGGGGGCTATTGGGACGAGCGTTTGGCTTGGTCTGACTGCTTGCTCGAAGTGGCGACGCGAGAAGGCGATCGCCCGACCATTGCTCGGACTCTGCGGGATAAAGTGGATACTCTCATTCTGATCGATTTTCCTGCCCAACAAGAAGAAGCAATCGCCTTGTGTCAAGAAGCCTTGGCTATTCCCGATGGTTTAGAATTTGCCTCTCGTTTTAATGTTATGGTTTGTCTTGTGGCATTGTATTTGAATCAAAAACAGTTCCCATCAGCGCAAGAATGGCTTGACAAGGCAAGAATTATGGTGGAAACAGCCACGTTAGAAGTAGAAGAGCGATCTCGTTTGCAAATTTATATCATGTACTATCAGGCTCAAATAGAGTTAGAAAGTGGCAACTTGTACGTAGCGCGATCTCTTTACAAACAATGTCTTCAACAAGCACAAGAAAGTCATTGGCAACTGATGATAATGTACGCTTACGGTTGGTTGGCCATTCTTGAAATTGAGGAGAGAAATTTTGAGGAGGCGGAACGATTGTTAAAGTTAGTGTTAACTCGTGCCGAACAGAATGGCGATAAACGCTCGATCGCCCTTTGCCAGCGCTATTATGCTCTCCTAGAACAAAAACGAGGCGATCTCGTTGAGGCTCGTCGTTGGGCGCTTTTAGCTAGGGAAAACCTTGAGAAGTTAAAAATGTTGCGGGAATTAAGAGAAATTGAAGCCCTT
Organism: Cyanobacteria bacterium P01_E01_bin.42; assembly: GCA_039194995.1. Lineage (GTDB taxonomy): Bacteria > Cyanobacteriota > Cyanobacteriia > Cyanobacteriales > Spirulinaceae > CCY15215. The sequence goes on from JBCCVR010000001.1 coordinate 17,854, forward strand.
TGTCATGTTTGAGAAACCGTTTTGGGGTCGCCATTCGCCACTGCATAGCGATCGCGTCCCCGCCCCCAAGCATATCGCCAAGACTGCGCCATAGTTGCCCCAGAATGGGTCAAAAAAAGCAAGAGGATCGAGCCGGAAACACCACTAGCAATGGCAAAAAGACTGCGATATCCATAAAAATCTACTAACCAACCCGCTACCGGAGCCGCGATCGCCATCCCCAAATCGAATCCTCCCATCCAAAAACTCATGGCGCGTCCTCGTTCGTTTTTATGGGTGCGATCGCCGATGGTGGCAGCAATCACGGGCATTACCATCCCCGCGCTAGTTCCTTCCAGAATGGCGACCACAACAAGGGTAAAACCATCTCGAGCCGTCCAGAGGCCGAGCATGGCAACAAGATAAAGCATAAAGCCGAGGGTAATGCACAAACCCCGACCCGAGCGATCGCTAAAGCCTCCTGAAAAAATGCGAGCGCCTAATGCAGCAAGAGACATGACCAAATAAAATAATCCCGGATTGAGAGCAATTTCGGCATCTTTGATAAATAAGGGCAAAAAATCCGCTACGCTACTGGAAGTTAAACCCATGAGAAAAGACAGCAGAACCAGAAGGCCGATCCGTCGGTTGCAAATGGGCTGCCAGAATCCCGCGAGGTCGCTCGCTTTGGTGCTTTTAGGTTTTTCTCTGGGAGGTTCTCGCAGTTTTTGACACGAAAGCCATCCCAGCAATGCCGCAACCACAGAAAGGAAAAAAACCGCCGGATAGCCCGACTGTTGTTGCAAGAAACTGCCTGCCAAAGCTCCTAATCCCACGCCGAGCGTTTTGGTTAAGCCCATATAACTCAAAACCCTGCCGCGATGTTCGGCAGAGGCCAGATCCATAACTAAAGTGACATAAGCAGTACTAAAAGCAGCCGCGCCAATGCCTTGGATTAACCGCAATCCCACCAACACGGGAAACGAAGGCACGAGCCAGTAAATAAGAGGAGCGATCGCGGAGAGTGCCAGACCGAAAAACAAGAGAATCTGACGGGAGGCGCGATCGGCAATGCGTCCCAACCAAGTCCGCGACAGCAACAAACCCACAGCAACCGCACCCGCAGCGATTCCCACTTGTTGACTGGTGTGACCCAAATCCCGAATATAGAGGGGAAGCGTGGGAAATAATGCCCCCCAACTTAACCAAAACAGCAACCCGCTCAGGAAGAGAATGCTCAGATCGGCAGGCAGTCGCCAACGCGCGATCGCAATATTTTTCATGGCTAATAAATCCGATCTCTTGATAAAAGTATTCTGTTAAGTGGATCGAATCCGACAGGGAATCAAATTCCCTGTCTCATATAAGAAGTCCTCACTTCGGCATCGCTCAGCGACCACTGAAGAGGACTGAATCAGTAAAGTTCAGAGCGATCGCCCGCTCCCGAATCCATTTCAATGGATTTTTCGTATGAGACAGGGATTTCAATCCCTGACGGATCGCGATATACCCGTTATTTTTGGAATGACCGACCACTAAGCAAGTGCCAACATTGTCAAGGGATCGATTAAAACAAGTTCGACCCAAGGGCGTTGGGTGTAGTCACTAGCACCATTACAAAAAGGAGGGTTGCACATCGCTGCTTGGGATTTATTGACCTTAGCAACACCGTTGCAGAGAGGAGGATTACACATCGCCGCAGATTTTTGAGTATTCATAATATTCTTGGCAGTTGAGAGATAAATCATGTACATGAGAACGGAGAAGAGGGCGCGATCGGGGACTCGCCCTCTGAATTCATGATCGAGATAGAAACGGGGAGCTATCTCAATCGCGCGATGGTTTGGGAATCAACCCTAGGCAAGTGCTAACACTTTCAAAGGATCGGCTAAAGCTAATTCAACCCGAGGACGTGCGCCACCCTTGCTCACACCATTACACAAAGGAGGATTGCAGATCGCCGCTTCGGATTTATTAGCTTTGGTAACACCGTTGCAGAGAGGAGGATTGCAGATCGCCGCAGTTTTTTGAATATCCATAATATTCTCGTTTGTTGTTTGTGTTGACAGTTACAACATAAGCGAGAGGATATCCTGAAAAGCAAATTTTTAATTTCAGTCTCCAGAGCCTTGTAGAGCAGGCATTCAGGAATTAAGGGAAGGTCTTGGAGCGAGAAAGCGCCCTAAACTTTACCTCTCCCTCCTCCGCATTTCTCCGCGTCTGATGCGATTCCACTCCATATTTCTCTAATCTAATCCTCCTCTCCGCGTGTCTCTGCGTCTCTGCGGTTCATATCCGAAAGAATCAAGCAAGCAAGAGCCGTATTCCCGTAAGTCTTCTGGCGGACGAGTTCAAAAGGCGCGATCGCGTCGGGAGTCCAGAATTTGGGATTGTACTCCACCGCCATTTCCCCAGACTCCGCCAGTAATTCCGCCTCGGCCACGAGTTCTAAAACGGGTTGATAGAGTTCGCTTTGGTAGGGGGGATCGAAGTAAATGCGATCGAACTGCCTTCCCTCCAAACGCTTCAATGTCTGCCGCACATCACCGCGAATCACTTGAAATTCTTGGGGCGATCGCGCGACCTGCTGCCAATTTTCCCGGGCGATCGTGCAGGCGCGTCCCATCAATTCCAATCCCACCACCACCGCAGCACCGCGACAGAGGGCTTCTGCTCCCAACGCGCCATTCCCCGCACAGATATCCAACCAGCGACAATCGGCAATTTCGTCCCGCCACATATTAAACAAGGCTTCTCTCACTCGCGCGGGAGTCGGGCGAATGCTGCGTCCGGGCATGGTTTTAAGTTGGCGATTTCCGTAAATTCTCATGGAAATTATCCGGGTTTCACGAATAGTGGGCGGATGAGGAAAGGAGGCGACTCCGAAATTGTGAAGAAAATGTTAACACGATCGCACTCAGTGTTAAGATAACCCTTCAGGATTCCGATTACTGCGGGGTGCGCTCGAGCTTGTCTCGACCTGCATGGTATAAATTCGCTCCTTACTTTTGCATAGTCTTATGTTGTCATTATTATCGGCATTAACCCTCGCCCAACTTCCCCAAACCCCCATTGAGACTTTTTATTCTCCTTCGGAAACGCAAGAACTCATCATCCAAGAAACAATCGTACAACCCCAAGAAATCCGAGTCTTACCGGGACAATTGGATGAAGTTCCGGTTTTCAACAGCAATAGTCCAGAAATAGTTTACTCGGCAGGAATTTTACTCTCGACCTTTCCTGCTGAGGGAATGCTCGCCCCCCGCGCACATCTGGATTTGCCCCTAGGGGGACGTTTCGATATTTTCAGCCACCATATCGCCCGAGGGCGCACGCGAGAAGATTGGCTGCCCAAATATCACGGCCTCTTGGTGCGCAACCCCAATGACCATCCCGTGGTCATGAATGTTTTACAGGGAGTCAGTTACGTCACCAATCCCGACGCGCCGTTTATCGATCTGCCCCCCGTGGTGGATAATCGGCGAGGGACGGTCTTTTCCGGGCCTGGTTCTCGCTTGGCGGGAGACGTGCTGCGAGGGGTAGATGAGGATGAGTTCCCCGATCGCCTGATTCTCGAACCCGGGGAAAGCAGATTACTCTACAATCTGCCGATCCATTTGGGCAACGCGCGATCGACCTTGGTGAAGGTAGAAACGACGGGAGAAGTCTACATGGCCAGTTTAGCCATGCCTGCCATCCAACGGGGGAACAATCGCGCCCACCGTCCCCCAACTTTGGAAGAATGGGAACGGTTGTTAACCCAAGGATATCTTGCCTTTCCCCGCGATCGTCCGCCTACGCCCTTAGAGGAAACGCGGTTTGAGGTGATTTACGGTCGCGTGGCGGGAGTTGCTCGCGGTTCCCAATGGCATACGGATATTGTCGATGAGGGAGGCTCTTATTTAAGCATTCCTTCACCGGGAGAAGCCTTTTCTTATCCAATTAGCACGGTCAACGCCGGAACCTTGGGGACAGGACAAATCCAAAGCGCCCCGATGTTAGTACGCTATCCCGATACAGCTTATTTGGCTCATGGAAATTACGGCGTACATTATCAATTTACGTTGCCGTTGAAGAATAATGGCGATCGCCGCAAAACCGTGAATGTCATCTTACAAACTCCCCTGAAGCACGATCGCGAAGTGGAAGAGTTGGAGTTTTTAGAACCCCCCAACGAGCGCATTTTCTTCCGAGGTAGCGTGCGGGTGCGCTATAAGGACGAAATCGGATTGTTGCGCGATCGCTTTTTCCATTTAGTGCAACGACAGGGAGAACAAGGCGAACCCTTAGTCACGATCGATTTAAAACCGGGAATGACGCGGGATGTAACGGTAGATTTACTCTATCCTCCCGATGCGACTCCACCCCAAGTTTTAACCGTGAGTACGGAAGATAATAATTTGCAGGTGAATAAGGGAACAGAAGAAAAGGTCGAGTTGAATATGGAGTAGAGAGAAAGCGATTCTGTAGGGACGTAGCATGCTACGTCCCTACAGGATTTGGTGTCAGCAGAAACAATAATCCGCTCTTGAGTCATTGCGATCGCAAACATTTCACTATCCGAAGCAGTTTGCATATCATACTCGCGAACATGAACTGCATCATAACCCACTCGTTTTAAGCCTTCCGCAATTAGTGGAGATAAAGCATTATCAATTAGAAATTTCATACCCGTGTCAATAAAGGCAACTCTCGTTCTGAAACAGCGAGAGCAGCATAGCGTAATGCTTCTTTGATATCTTCATCCTCCAAATCGGGATATGCTGTCAAAATTTCTTGATGTTTCATCCCATCTGCTAACATTCCAATAACAGTAGCAACAGGAATCCGTAAACCTCTAATACAAGGAACACCAGACATTTGTTCGGGAGTAATAGTAATGCGAGTAAATTTCATGAGTTTAAATGAATGATTTAGAACATAGTTAAAGATTAAGGATTCAGCTAACCTTTATAGATAGGAACTTGTAACCACTGACTAATTTGCTCTGCTAACCAATCTTTTTCCTCAGAATTGATATTGGGAAGATCAAAGATTTGGTCGGAAGTGGTTAGGAGTAATCTCGGACGAGAAAGTACGCCATCTTCCGAGCGTAACGCTAGAAAATCTCGTCTGGCAGCTTTTTTATGATTAACTTTTATAACCATATTATTATACATCATGATATTGACTGAATCAATTTTGAGATGAGTTTCCCAGAGAAAACACTTCAAAAAAGGAAACATAAACGCTAAACCAATGCCTCCAGAAATGGCTGAGAAAGGGATTGTCATTAATCCCCAAAACGATCCATTTAGAATCACTAGGATAGCACTTAAAAGTGACATTGGCAAAGGAGAAAACATCGGTAAACCAATCAGAAAAAGGATAAAATAGCTAATTTTACTGCTGAGATTAAGTTTCCCAAATCCAGAAGCGGGAATAATAATATGTAGCGTATCTTGTTTTTGGCGCAAAATAATTTTACTCTCGTTGGGCTTAACAATTGTAGGAGTTTCGATCTGTAAAGGTTTAGGAGGCAAACAGGGATTTTCTAATGTTTGTAATGCCTCATCAGCAGAGGATAAACGTAAATCTAAATCCGGTTCTATCAACCATCTCAACCAGTGGGTAAAATCGGCACTGAGATTTGTTTCTTCCTCGAAGTTAATTCGCAAACTCTTCTGGGGTAACTCTGCGGGCTGTTTTCCTGTGGCGATCGCAATTAAAGTCGCCCCCAAACTATACAAATCCGATGCGGCATATGCCTTTCCTCCAAACTGTTCCGGGGGCATATAACCGTAAGTTCCCACAATTGTCATCGTGCTTCCTTGTTGCGCGGAACCGTGGGTTTGTACCGAGTCAAAATCCACGAGAAACACATCTCCGATATGATTTCCCGTGCGATCGCCTAAAAGAATATTACTGGGTTTAATATCGCGATGAATCACCGCAGGTTGACGGCTATGCAAATAGATTAAAATCTCCAGTAAATCTTTAGTAATTTGCTGCATTTCTTCTTCACTAAAAGTTCGTCCCGCATCTAGATATTGCTGAAGAGATTTTGCGGGAATATAGCTTTGAACTTGTATAAATCCTTCTGCTTTATCGCTATCGAGATCGAAATAGCCTAAATAGCGAGGAATGCGAGGATGAGAGAGAGATTGTAGTGCATTTGCGCCTCGTTCAAAGAGTTTATGTGCTTGCCATTTAAAATCGCGCCCAAATAGCAATACTTTCAAAACAACTGCATTTTTCGTCTCCATATCCAGCGCCAAAAAAGTTTGCCGAGAGCCGCGATCGCTCAAGCGTTTTTGAATTTTATAGCGATTGTTAATGATTGAACTACTCATTTAGATTTCCCTAATTGTTTTTGTCATTGGAATCGATAAAATACTTTAAAATACCAACGATTTTGCCAAGATCGTTAATAAAATAATCCTGAAGATCGACTTCTATGGTTTGTTTTACTAATCGCAGAAATTTCCAGTTCGTCCCCGTTGTAATCGCACCATATACGAATTCGATTTGATTATTTCGCTTTTCATTAAAAATCCGAGCGGCGATCGCTTCTGCCATGCACTGAGCTAAACCTAATTGAATGTTATCATTTTTAGCTTCAACGAGAATGATTACTGGAGCTTTAATAAGGAGTTGTTCGGGGGAGCGACTAACAAGAAAATCGCAAAATCCTGTCAAACCTTTCTCTACATCGACGTTAAACTCCTTGCCGGAAAAAAAACTAATTTCTTGCTCAAATTGTTTTCTCAGTTCGACGAGAATTGGCGAAACAATCAGTTCCGATCGCGCTTTTTCCGTATTAATTGCTAATGCTAGAGGAATATTTTCTTGTAGAGTCTGTGCTAGCAGATCGCTGTACTCGGATTCCGCGATATTTTCAAAAAGACTGACGCGATCTGCGATCGTAATATCGAACTCTATTTCGATTTTTTCAAGGCTTGTAAATTGACCGTAAGACATTTTAGTTCAATTTGAATGAATGGGGAGCTTTAAACATTGACTGAGTTCTTCTGCCAGCCAAAGTGATTCTTGTTCGTTAATTGTGGGAATAATAAACGTGCGATCGCTGGCAACTAAGAGTAATCGATTTCGAGTAAATATTCCTTTATCCGTTCGGATCGCTAAGAGATTTTGTCTTGCAGATTTTTTTCTTTTGAGCTTTACTATCAGATTTTCATACATTAAAATATCGTTTGGGTTGATTTCCAGATGCGTTTCCCAGAGTAAAGCAATGAGCAGTGGTAACATCATCAAAAAGCCAATACCTGCAGGAAACAATAAAAAAATAACTGCAAAGAATATCGTCGGATCTTCAACTAAAGCCCCTACAATCATCACAATAATCAATAGAAAAAAAGGAACAAATATCGTTAAGCCGAGTAGAAAGAGTACAATATGAGCGACTTTGCTCCAGAAACTTTGTTGATTTAATCCGAGGGCTGGAATAATGAGATGTAATGTATGATTCCGTTGACGCAGAATTATTCTACTCTCATTTGGCTTTCCGATCGCAATAGAATGAGTTTGAAAGCGTTTGGGATGAGAACTCGGATCGCCTAACATTTGCAGTGCTTCTCGGGCGGAAGACAAGCGCAGATCGAGAGCCGGTTCTACCAACCATTTCAACCAATTGGTAAAATCAAGACTAAGATTGGTTTCCTCCTCAAAATCAATTTTTAAGTTTTTCTGCGGTAAATCTGCGGGTTGTTTCCCTGTAGCGATCGCAATTAAAGTCGCCCCCAAACTATACAAATCTGATGCGGGATATGCTTTTCCTCCAAACTGTTCTGGAGGCATATAACCGTAAGTTCCCACAATCGTCATTGTACTTCCAGGTTGTGCGGAACCATGGGTTTGTACCGAGTCAAAATCGACAAGAAACACTTCTCCGACGTGGTTTCCCGTGCGATCGCCTAAAAGAATATTACTGGGTTTAATATCGCGATGAATTACCGCAGGTTGACGGCTATGCAAATAGATTAAAATCTCCAGTAAATCTTTAGCAAGCTGCTGCATTTCCTCTTCGCTAAAAGTTCGCCCCGCATCTAAATATTGCTGAAGAGATTTTGCGGGAATATAGCGCTGTACTTGACAGAATCCTCGATCGCGATCGGTATCGAGATCGAAATAATCCAAATACTGAGGAATACGAGGATGAGAGAGTGCCTGTAAAGCGTTTGCACCCCGTTCAAAAAGTTTGTGATCTTGCCACTGAAAATTGCGATCGAATCGCAAGACTTTCAACACGACAGAAGTTTGAGTATCGAGATCCAACGCTAAGAAGGTTTGCCGAGTTCCCTTATCGCTTAAGCATTCTTGAATTTGGTAGCGTTCGTTAACAATTGAATGGTTCATGTCGGCGCGATCGCGAGTTATAATTCAATACTAACCGATCTGATTGAGATTGGAGCGCTATAATTTGACTATCCTTTTTAAAGAATCGTACATTTTAACAAGGCGATCGCACTCCTAAAATAGCCATGCAAGAACTACGAGATGGATTAACACGAATTGAAGCAGCTTTGGAAAAGAATCCTTGTACAAATACCCGCTATTTTCTCAATCCGCAAGATACATCTCAATTACAACCCGGTTTAACAGATCGAGAAATCGAAGAAATCGCGAAAGATTTGCCTTTTTGTCTCTCTGACGAAGTTTACGAGCTATATCGTTGGCATAATGGAGGAATGTTAGGATATTTTTTTTCTTTTTGTTATTTTTATCCTTTGAAGGAAGTTGTTGAAGATCGTCAAAAGTTAGTTGAAGTATATAGAGATTTAGATGATCCGGAGATGGTCAATATATTAGAGAATAGTCTACCAATTTTTCAGGAACAAGCACAGTGGATGTTGCTGATTACTGGATATCAAACAAAGAAAACCCAAGTGATATATTTCGATCCAGAAGGTGGATATCTTGAACTCTACTGTAGGAGTTTAACTAGTTTAGTTTTAACAATAGCAGATTATTATGAAGGATTTGGAGTTTTTTATAATTATCTAGGCGAGAAAGAAAATAGGAAACAAGAACGAGATTTCGCATTATTGCTATGCAAACACAATCCAGACTTAGTTGAAGAAACTCTAAAGGAGATATACAAATTTCAAAATACTCTATCTAAACAAAAAATAGGAAATATAGATTTTCGTTTAAGAACGTACAAAATTCCAAAATCTGTCGATCCCTTAATTCAGACATTAGATAAGTTGAACCAGGATTCATCTCAGGCAAACACTCAAAATAATTGTGAAATTGTATCTCTTCAGTCTCGTATTATTGGTTTGCTTGGAAGTATTGGCGATCGACGTGCTGTAGAAATATTAATTCGCTATCTTTCACATCAAGATAAATGGATTCGCTATGAGGTAGTTAATGCACTGGGAAAACTGGGTGATTCAAAAGCAGTTGAACCTTTAATTCAAACTCTATCCGATATCGATTTTTATGTTCGGATGTCGTCAGCAACTGCATTGGGAAGATTGGAAGATCCAAGGGCGATAGAAGCATTAATTCAGACTCTAGGAGATGAAAAGCAAAGAGTTCAAGAATGTGCGGCTAGTGCATTATTATCTTCATTCAAAGTTTTGGATTTAGTATTAAAGGCTTTAGAAAACAACAACCGGAAAATAAAAATAGGAGCGATTAGAGCTTTAGAAAGAGAGGTTAGATATAAACAAGAAAAAGATTTATTAAATACAAAACAAAGAGAAACGATCGTGATATCTATCGAAAAACTAAAGAGAGATTCAAATTGTAAAGTTCGACGACAAGCTAGAAAGTCACTGAGGTCTATTTTAGGTCAAAAAACCTTCATTGAGAAAATCATTTCAAATCTCCTCTCTAGGTATTTTTGTGGGATGTGGCAAAATAGAGCGTTTCTCAGATGGATGGAGTGCAAAAGAATATGGAGAAAAAATACTTTACGAATTGTAGGTATGTTTCAACAGTTTGAGAAACGCCATGAATCGGAGAAATAGTGCGATCCGCTTGCTCGAATGAAGAGAAAATGAGTATAATAATCAAAGTAAAACTATAACTTATGATGAAACTTTTAATCTATGTCGGCTAAAGATATCTTTCACGATGCCGTCAAAAATGGATTGCAAAAAGATGGCTGGCGAATTACGCACGATCCTATGTTCATTAGTATTGGTGGGGTTCAAGTTTATATCGATCTAGGGGCTGATAAGATTGTCGAAGCTGAAAAGGATGGTGAGAAAATAGCTGTTGAAATCAAAAGTTTTGTAGGTGCATCATCAATTTCTGAATTTCATACAGCCCTCGGACAATATATAACATATCGTTTTGCAGTAGAAGAACAAGAATCCGATCGTACCTTATATTTAGCTATTCCTCTGGAAAAATACAAAGAGTTTTTTGAATTGCCTCTAATCCAAAAAATCATTAAAAATTGCCAAGTTCATCTAATTATTTACGATCCTACCAAGGAGGAAATCGTCCAATGGAAAAAGTAGAAAAATACCGGGAATATATTCTCAAACTTCTTAACGAGCGTGCTGAATTTGGTTCGTCTTATGAAGAGATTGAAATTCAAAAAATTTTTGATATAGAACGCAATCATTATCAATTAGTTCATACGGGATGGCGCAATCAAAGAAGATTTTATGGTTGTTTTCTCCACCTTGATATCAAAGATGGTAAAATTTGGATTCAGCATGATGGAACAGAAATTGCGATCGCAGATGAATTACTCAATCTCGGTGTTCCCAAAGAAGATATTGTTTTAGCCTTTCATTCTCCATATATGCGACAATTTACAGATTTTTCAGTCGGATAAGAAGATATCAGGAAACGCGATCGCGAGGCAAATTAGACAATCGCTCGAACCAAAGTTCGCAAAAGGCTGTATAGTAGACTTGCCAAATTTCCTAGAACTTGCATGGCTAAACTCTCAACCGAACTCAATCGTTACTTTTTTGAAGAAGATCGCCAACCCGAAGTTAAATTAGGGGATCTCATTGCGATCGCTGGCGAAAGAACATTTGGTTTTTTACTCGTTCTTCTTGCACTTCCCTCCGCTTTACCTATCCCTGCACCGGGTTATTCTACGCCTTTTGGGATTCTGATTTTTTTATTAGCCATTCAGTTTATCATCGGTGCAAAACAGCCTTGGTTTCCCGCTAAACTTGCCAATGCTTCGATGAAAGTAGAGTCTGCAAGATCGGTAGTTAAAAAAGGGCTTCCTTGGTTGCGAAGATTGGAAAAGATTACACAACCCCGTCTCGTTTTTGTCTGTACTCGTTTACCCGGAAGAGTTATCGTAGGTGGTGCGATCGCATTGATGGCAATTTCGATGATGATTCCCATCCCCGGTACGAATACTTTACCCGCAATGGGAATCTTTTTGACGGGTTTGGGGTTAGTTGAAGATGACGGCGCGATCGCGATCGGGGGTGCAACATTTTGCGTGTCGATTGCTATTTTAATGATTTCGGTAATTCTTGCTTTTATTTATGGTGGTGCAAGTCTTTTGGATCGCCTCAAAGATTTGATTAGAGGATAGCATTGCTCTCTGAGAAAATAATGGTAAATTGCGCTTACTTTATCGAAACAGAACCTCTCGGAAAAGCTGGAGAGACGGGCGAAAAAATTGTTTGGGATGCTGTCAAAGCGGCATTTTCACAACGGGAATGCTTGGGTTATTGGCGCTACCCTATTTTTTCTCAACAGGGACAGTATCGGAAAGAACCCGATATTCTCATCGCCGATCGCGAATTGGGTATGATTATTATTGAAGTTAAATCAATTACGATCGCGCAGATTCTCAATATTTCCGGACATCAGTGGGAATTCCAAAATTATTATATGCCAACGGGCAATCCCTATCAACAAGCCGAAAATCAACTGTTTGCTTTACTGGAATACTGCGATCGCGAACCCATTCTCAAAGATAGAGTAATGGGATTCGCTCTTGTTGCTTTACCCGCAATTACCGAACAAGAATGGAGAAATAGGGGGTTTCATCAGTTACCCGCAAATCCGCCAATTTTATTTCAAGATACTTTAGAGCATGAAAACGGGATTTTGAGCGCGATCGCGAACTTTGCTTCTCAGAAAACAACCTATAAACTCAACCCGGAACAATGGAAACTCTTCAACTCAATTTTAGCAGGAACTCCCGTTTATCGCAAGCAAAATCATCCTATTTTTAGCGATCGCGAAAGCCGAGGTAAAGCCCTGATCGAACTCAGAGAATGGGTTTCTGAAGTCGATCTGCAACAAGAACGAATTGCCAAACAAATTCCTCCGGGATGCCAGCGCATTCGCGGTATTGCAGGTTCGGGGAAAAGCGTGATTCTCTGTCAAAAAGCCGCTCATATTCACCTCAAATATCCCCACTGGAAAATTGCCCTCGTTTTCTTCTCTCGTAGCCTTTATAAACCCATTCTCGAACAGATCGATCGCTGGCTGCGATATTTTAGTAATAATGAAGCAAGTTACGATCCCAACAATCGCAATTTTCTCGTTCTCCACGCTTGGGGATCGCACCAACAACCCGGCTTTTACAGTACCTTATGCCAAGAAGCCGGAATCCCCCGTTTAAGCGCCAATCAAACCGAAAGCAAGCAACCCAATGATGCTTTAGCCGAAGCCTGCAATTATCTCTTAAAACAGGCAGCTATTCCCCAAATTTTTGATGCCATTCTCATTGATGAAGGACAAGATCTAATCAGCGATCGCGTTCGTTTTGAGAACAAACAACCCTTCTATTGGTTAGCTTATCAATCTTTGCGTCCCACCGATCCGACTCACACTGAAAAAAGGCGCTTAATTTGGGCTTATGATGAAGCACAAAGTTTAGAAAGTTTGAGCATTCCCAGTGCAAGCGAATTATTTGGAGAAGAATTAGGACACTTGGTGACGGGACGATATTTAAGCGGAACTAAAAAGAGCGAAATTCTTGCTAAATGCTATAGAACTCCTCATCTAATCTTAACAGCTGCCCACGCGATCGCAATGGGTTTGTTACGTCCCCAAGGAATGCTGACGGGAATGACGAGAAAAGAAGAATGGCAAGCGATCGGTTATGAGGTAGAAGGTCAATTTTACCCCAAACAAAAGATTACCGTACATCGCCCTAAAACGAACTCTCCTAATCCTATTTCTGAGTTGTGGCAAGGCTCATATATTAACTTGCAACTCTTTCGCGATCGCCAGCAAGAACTTTCCCATCTTGCTCGCAATCTCATGCACAATTTAAGATACGATGGTTTGCGTCCCACTCGAGAAATTTTAGTAATTATCTTAGGTAACTTTTTTGATGCTGTCAAATTAGAAACTTATGTCGCCAATTTTTTAATTCAGCAAGGATTGGATATTTATATTCCCGGTACTCATGATTGCAATATTCTGAAGCGCGATCGCCATAATTATCACCCCGATCGCTTCTGGGATGAGGGTGCAATAACAATCTCTCGCATTCATCGCGCTAAAGGACATGAAGCCGATATGGTTTATATTATTGGCTTGGATGGAATTGCTAAAAACGAGAGCAATATACAATTGAGAAATCAATTATTCGTTGCTTTAACAAGAACTCGAGCTTGGGTTAATTTAAGCGGTATTGGTTCTTATCCTTTTTATGAAGAATTCCGCCGTATTTTACGCTGTCGTGACACGTTCAATTTTACTTATCAACGTCCTCCACAGCGAGAACTCAGCGTTACCGACGCAGGAGAATTATTAACGCATTATGCACGGGGAAGACGTAAATTTCGCAATGCCGATCTGGAAAACGTTCAACTTGCCAATACTTGTTTAAAAAATATCAATGTCATTGGTGCAAATTTGCGAGGTGCGAACTTAGAAAATGCAGATCTAGAAGGCGCAAAATTGATTGCAGCAGATTTAACCGGAGCAATTTTAAAAGGTGCAAATCTACGCAAAGCAATCCTAACGGGAGCAATCTTAGATCGTGTCGATCTCCGGGATGTCGATCTATCTTCAGTGACTCTAGAAATTGATTAATACTATTTCATAGTGCCGGACAATTTCTCTTTCTCCGAAGATTCAAATCGAAGTTAGGATTACTATCTATGGTATTCGTGAAATTTGCAATTTCAGTATCTAAATTAACAACACTTTTATTAACTGTATTGATGTTATCTAAAGAAAGAAATTCAAAAATCACAGGATCCCCAAGCCGCAATAATAGATCTACGCCACTTTGAGGATCGATACTAGAGTTACCCGAGAAATTAGTCACGCCGAAAGACCCCCCATCATTTGTTCCTGATACCCGAGATATCCTTGAATCGAAGGCTATATTCGCATGGGTGCTGCGAATGATTTGATTATTCAAGAGACTGACATTATTAATGCGCCGACTGTTATTATCATTGTTAGCAATTTCAATCCCTGCACCGCATCCACTGTTACTATTAAATCCAGAATCTGAAATTATATTATTTTCAATTGTCAGACCGTCAATTGCATTACCTGGTGCTGCATTTCTCAGAACAATGGCAATTCCATCATCACTAATCTTGTTAAGAATATTATTCGCAACAATAACGTTTGATGCTGTCGAACTATCGCGTATGCGTACTTCAATTCCATCTGATGCAGAGCTTTCTCCAAGAACAAAAATATCTTGAATATTATTATCAGAAATCACGAGATTCGATACATTTGAGTCTGCAGACCAGATTAATATGCCCTCTTTTGGAATGGCTGAGAGTGTATTTCCGGAAACTCTTGTATTATCTATAATTGTATCATCTTCGAGCTTAAAAAATACACCAATTTCATTAGCATTTTCAATCGAGTTATTGGATAATTCCGTATTTTTCACTATTCCCGAGTTTGCTTGTAATACTATCCCGTTCTCGACATTTTCGATCTGATTATCCCGAGCGGTTATATCTTGGAGTGTTCCACCATTTGCTAAATTCAAAGAGATGCCATTTTCTATTATACTATCGATTGAGTTGTTCAACAAGTTTATACTTCCCGTCCCATTATCAACCAGAAGAGAAAAACCATTCTCAGCATCGGAAATGATACTATCTCGCACCGTACTTGGAGCGATTTCGCCTCCTTTAAAGGTTTCTAGCAATATTCCTTCTTGGGTGCTATTTTCCACCAAGGCATTGGTAATATCGATACTTCCCGTACCGTTATTTCCTAAAAGGTGAATACCGCGATCGCTATTGGTAATTTGAGCATTTGTAACTGTTGCTTCTGTTGCGCCATCATTTAGCGCTTCTAAAAAGATTGCCTGTTGTACGATATCACTAATGGAAATATTCGTAATATTAACGTGACTCGTTGCCCGATCTCCTTGCAGATGAACGCCGCGATCGCTATTGGTAATTTGTACGTCTTCAATGGTTGCTTCAGCAGATCCTTCATTCGCTGCCTCTAAAAAGATAGCTTGCTGTAGGGTCTCGCTGATGGTAACGCGAGCAACATCAACCTGATTGGTTGCATTATCTCCTTGAAGGTGAACGCCGCGCTCGCTATCCGTAATTTGAGCATTCGCAACTGTTGCCTCTGTTGCGCCACCATTTAGCGCTTCTAAAAAGATTGCCTGTTGTACGATATCGCTAATGGAAATATTCGTAATCTCAGCGTGACTCGTTGCCTTATCCCCCTGAAGATGAACGCCGCGATCGCTATCAGTAATTTGCACGTCGGTAATTGTCGTCTCTGGGATTTCTCCACCATTCAGCGCTTCTAAAAAGATGCCTTGTTGCATCATATTGCTAATTTCCGCTCTTAACAGAGTTAGACTACTCGTTGCCCCATCTCCTTGAAGATAAACCCCACGATCGCCATTAAAGATTCGATTATCGCGAGCGATCGCCCCAACAATGTTATGACCGATAATGCCATTGTTGCCATTGGCTTGAATTTCAAAACCCGAAAGCGTTGAATAACTGCCTAGTGCCACCATTCCCGTTAAAGAACCAGCCGCCGTCGTTGTGCCGCGAACCGTTGGATATTGACCCGTTCCCGATAGCGGAATTTGCAGAGTTCCGAACTGGATGGTATCGAGAGACTGAACCGGACCGCGAGAGAGAACTTGAACGCGATCGGGAATGCTAAAGCCCGGGATGTCTGGATTCGCGCCAAGATCGACATAAACAATATGGTTGCCATCAGAAAGGGATGTATTCAATCCGTCTTGTACGATACCAAAAGGATTCTCAAACGTCCCGTCGCCTCCCATTCTTCCAAGAGTCACGTGGCGAAACACCCAAGGTTCTCCCGTTTCGGGATTTTTAGCCAGAACTTGTTCTTCTCTAACAGTGAGTTCGCTTTCCGTATCGGATGTTGTGGCAATGGTCGAATTGCGGCTCACGGGATCCGCCAAACGCAGTAAGTGAGTTTCATTCCCTTTCAGTTTGCGCTTGCGACGATAACTGGGAAAGTTCGCGCCAATCCTAAAAGCGAGATTTGTGCCAAAGAGATCGTCCTGTTGTAAGGATAAGGCAATACTTAACAAATCCGTCGGGCGTGCCTCTAATCGCGCTCGCCATCCCCAAGTTGGCGTAATGCCTTCACCTCTGTAATAATAAGCACCGCCATATAAGCGTAAATCGTTGCTGGGTCGGCCAAAGGAAAGAAGTTTAACACCTAATTCCGCATCAAATCCCCCTAACGCCACTTCATAGAACCGATCTTCGCCAGAAATTCGTAAGGTGTCGTAGGACAGATAGCGATCGCGGAAGTACAGATCCGAAGTTCGCGTGACGCTTTCAAACGAATTCGTCGCGTATAAGTTGCGACTTTGCCCGAGGGGAATATAGCCATTGATGCGAAAATCTACATTCCCTAGGGTTTCAAACCCCAAGCCTAACTGATGGAAAACGCTAAAATCCGTCGTCCGTTTGTCATAAGCGACATATCCCCCCCAAACGCGATCGCCTTTTGAGGCAAACGTTCGATAACCCAAAGCTGCGGAAATTCCCTCGAGGCGATCTCCCTGTTCGAAGCGCCAATTTCCTTCTAGGAAAAATAAATCGTGAGGTGATGTTTGCAGGGGCAGAAATCCGGAAATACTGCTTAACGCTCCGACACCACCATCTGATGTTGTATAACTCGCGCCAATGCGCGGGGTAAATTCAATCGGCATACTTTCGGGCGGCGCAGTTGGCGATGCTGCTTCGACACGATCTCGAACCTCTTGGTTATCGGTAAATCCTACCGTGGGCTGCATGGGTTTTTGCAGCCAAGGGGCTTCTTCTAAGGTTCTGGCGGTTGTGGAAAGATTCTCCGACTCCTCCAAAGTTTCCGGGGGAGCGGCGATCGCCACATCTGTGGGTTGAATATTTTCGAGATGGTTGTTTTGCTTGGTAGAAATTTCGGAGTCCGAGGGATCTGGTGCATTGTTCGCTTGACCGGTATCCGCGATCGCGAAAAGCGGGGTAAAACTCATTCCAGCCAAAGCAAGGGGCGTTAGTTTTTTGGGCATGGTTGTAACTCTAGATAGCAGCATCCGCATTTCTGCTTACGCATCTTATGCCTGCTATCCGGACACGTAGAATGATAAAAAGCGATGTTTTACCGAATCTTTAAAAAAAAAGGTTGTGTGAATTTACAATGAATATATATAAAATTAGAGAAAAAATGAAATTGTCCAATGCCTTGAAAATCAAAGATTGTAACGATAAAAATATTTTTTTGAAATAAATTCAATCGGAGAATAATAGATTTTCAATCCATGACTCTTGCAGGAATGTAATGATTTTATTGCAAAAAGCGATCGATGTATTTGACAATAAGCAAGTCTTGCCCTAGATAAAACTCAGTATATTGTTCTAAGCCAAAATACGGAAGTATTTCTTGAGCCACGGACTTACGCAGTGTAAAAGTACTTACACCGTATCGATCCCTCTCGCCCTTTTGCAGGGAGACGGGAGGGAGATCGGTCGGACGGAGGATCGTTAACCCTCAAAAAATGCGAAGATTCGTTTGGGTGCATAACTCCTGAAAGGGTTCGGAAGTTAGTCCTTATCTACAAATTCGAACGCTATAACTCGAAATAGCGATCGCGCTCGTCGAAGTTGTCCTGCTTGTCATACTTGCAGCGTGAGGTTAGTTGCGAAGCACTAACCACAAGCGAGAACTTATTGGGTTTGGAGATTCGATCTAATCTTTTTGCTCGTCCATTCGCAATCGCACTGACTCGGCATGGGAGTGCAGTCCTTCGGCATTGGCAAGGGTTTGAATCGCCCGAGAAACCTTACTCAATGCCGTTTCGGAATATTGAATGAGGCTAGAATGTTTCATAAAGGTTTCGACTCCTAATGCGGAGGCGTACCGTGCCGCCCCAGATGTGGGTAGGGTATGGTTGGGTCCGGCTAAATAATCTCCGACGGCTTCAGGGGTGGAATTACCCAAGAAAATTGCGCCCGCGTGACGAATGAGATCGAGCAAACTCCAAGGATCGGCAATTTCTAACTCTAAATGTTCTGGTGCAAAGAGATTGGAGTAATGAGCAGCTGTTTCCAAAGAATCGACGATCGCAATTAAGCCGTAATGGGCGATCGCTTTTTCCGTTAAAATCCGACGGGGATGATTTTCTAATTGCTCCTCGACTTTTATTTTGACCCGTTGCGCCAATCCCTCATCAGGGGTAAGTAAAATTGCCGCCGCGAGGGGATCGTGTTCGGCTTGTGCGAGTAAATCCGCCGCCAAATGCGTGGGGTTGGCATGGCGATCGGCAATGATCAAGACTTCCGAAGGACCGGCTAAGGAGTCAATGCCCACTG
Source organism: Cyanobacteria bacterium P01_E01_bin.42 (assembly GCA_039194995.1). GTDB lineage: Bacteria > Cyanobacteriota > Cyanobacteriia > Cyanobacteriales > Spirulinaceae > CCY15215. The sequence goes on from JBCCVR010000001.1 coordinate 36,573, forward strand.
TCCCATAAACCATTTTTTTTGCGAGGGTGACATAAATATTTCCGGGACCCGTAATCACATCGACTTTGGGAATCGTTTGAGTGCCGTAAGCCAGTGCCGCGATCGCCTGCGCCCCCCCCACGCGATAAATTTCCGTGACTCCCGCTTCCTGGGCCGCGACTAAAACGGCTGGGGTAATTTTTCCGGCTTCGGCAGGGGGTGTAACCATGACAACGCGAGGCACTTTCGCCACCTTAGCCGGGATTGCGTTCATTAGTACCGTACTCGGATAAGCCGCTCTCCCCCCCGGAATGTATAAACCCGCTCGATCGACGGGATGATAGCGCTTGCCCAAAACAACTTCGTTTTCGCCAAAATGTACCCAAGATTTCGGCACGCGCTGGCGGTGAAAGGCTTCAATTTGACGGCGGGCGAGGGCGATCGCATCGAGTAATTCCTTTGAAACCTGCTGATAAGCTGCATCCAATTCCGAGCCGCTCACTCGCAGTTGCTCTAAATCTAATGTTTGCCCGTCGAATCTTTCCGTATAATCGAGCAAAGCGCGATCGCCATTGCTCCTCACGGTTTGAATAATCTCCCGGACTGCCGCTTCTTGGGGCAGCACCCCCCCAAACGTCATGCTGTCAGACGTGCGACGGCTGATGCGCTCTAGTTCGGTTTTAGCCTCAGTTGGCTCGGTGATGATTCGCAACATAGAATCCCAATGGCCTTGCGATTTGATAAGTTGGAGTCCGAATTCCGATACTTTCTAAAGACGCATCTCCAGATTTGACCGATTCCTCTTCCTCATTCTCTAGCTTAGCTTGGATTCCTTATCGGTTGCCCGTTCCTCCCGCTAGATATTGAAAAAATTTCCCTCTTTCCTTGGCTTGCATGAGGATTTAAAATAATGCTATATTAATATGTCCACAGTCTATACTCAGATTATTACAGCAGGTTGTGTGCAATTTAACCGTTGTAACTCAACTGTTATCGCTAAGCTGAGTCGCGGCCGGGCATACCGCGTACGGACATTCTCATCTCAATTCCCTTCTAAAGTCTAAGACAACCCAAGACCACCGTGGCTAATTCTAAATCTGCAATCAAACGCATACAAATTGCCGAACGCAATCGGCTGAGAAACAAATCATACAAATCTGCCGTAAGAACTTTAATGAAACGCTACTTTACCGCAGTCGAGACTTATGTTGCTTCCCCTACGGCAGAAGGGAAACAAGAAGTCGATGCGGCACTCTCAAAAGCCTATAGTAAAATTGATAAAGCCGTGAAACGAGGGGTTTTGCATCGGAACAATGGCGCGAGGAAAAAATCGCGCCTAGTCAGATTTTGGAAACGCGTGGGTCAACCCAGTTAAAATTCCTACACAGTAGAGACAGAAACTGTAGAGGACGTTTCTTAACAAATTCATCTTAAAAAGCGGGTTTCAAGGCAATTCAGAATGCAATTAATCGATACCCACGTTCATCTTAATTTTGATACGTTTCGAGAAGATTTAGATGCCCTGCAAACCCGTTGGCAAGAGGCTGGAGTCGTCCAACTCATTCACTCTTGCGTCGAACCGGGAGAGTTTCCAGAAACGCGATCGCTGGCCGATCGCTTGGGAAATTTGTCTTTTTCCGTCGGTTTACATCCCCTAGACGCTCATAAATGGCACGAAGACTCGCGATCGGAAATTCACGCCCTAGCGATTTCCGATCCGCGAGTTGTTGCCATAGGAGAACTGGGTTTAGACTTTTATAAAGCCGAAAACCAACAACAGCAAAAAGAAGTTTGCCAAGCGCAACTCGAACTTGCAGTCGAACTCGATCTTCCCGTTATTGTTCACTGTCGTGATGCAGCCGACTCATTGCAAGAATTAATGGAGGAAATCAATCAAAATCAAGGAAAAATTCGAGGTGTAATGCACTGTTGGAGCGGCACCCCCGAAGAAACCCAACAGTTTCTCGATTTGGGATTTTACATCAGCTTTAGCGGCATCGTCACCTTTAAGAAAGCCGAAACTGTCAAGCAGTCCGCGCGGATCGTTCCGAGCGATCGCTTGCTCGTTGAAACTGATTGTCCTTTTCTCGCGCCAGTTCCCAAGCGAGGGAAGCGCAACGAACCCGCCTTCGTGCGCTATGTTGCCGAAGAACTGGCCGCACTGCGTCAATGCGATCTCGAAACTTTGGCTCGACAAACTACAGAAAATGCTTGCAATCTTTTTAATTTAACTATTTAGTTATTGGTTATTGGTTATTAGCTGTTTGTCTTCTAGTTCCCAATATCCACGACCCAATTCCCGATCCCTTCGTCCCTACTCTCCATCTCCCTAATCCCCAACCCCATGAGCGAACTCACACATCATCTCCTGCCTGATTTTATCGCCATCCAGCGATCGAGTTTTCGTTGGTTTTTGGAAACTGGCTTGATTGAAGAACTCAACAGTTTTTCTCCGATTACCGATTATACGGGCAAACTCGAATTGCACTTTATCGGTCAAGATTACAAACTCCATTCTCCCAAATACGATGTAGACGAAGCCAAACGACGGGATGCCAGCTACTCCGTGCAGATGTACGTTCCCACCCGCCTGCTTGACAAAGAAAACGGCACGATGAAAGAGCAAGAAGTCTTCATCGGCGACCTACCCCTGATGACCGATCGCGGTACGTTCATTATTAACGGGGCAGAACGGGTGATCGTCAATCAAATCGTGCGTTCTCCCGGAGTATATTACAAGTCAGAAACCGATAAGAACGGTCGCCGGACTTATTCTGCTTCTTTGATCCCCAACCGAGGGGCATGGTTGAAATTCGAGACAGATAAAAATGGCTTGGTGTGGGTTCGCATCGACAAAACCCGCAAACTTTCCGCCCAAGTTCTCCTCAAAGCGATCGGCTTGTCCACGGGGGAAATTCTCGATGCTCTGCGTCATCCGGATTACTATCAGAAAACCCTCGACAAAGAAGGGGATCCCAGCGAAGAAGAAGCCTTGATGGAACTCTATAAGAAACTGCGACCCGGCGAACCGCCAACCGTTAACGGGGGCAAGCAGTTGCTCGAATCTCGCTTCTTTGATAACAAGCGTTACGATTTGGGTAAAGTCGGGCGCTATAAGCTCAACAAAAAATTGCGCCTGAACATTGCCGATAACATTCGCGTGCTGACCTCGCGGGATATTCTCACGGCGATCGACTATTTGATTAATCTTGAATTCGATGTCGGTCAAACCGACGATATCGACCACTTGGGCAACCGTCGGGTGCGATCGGTGGGAGAACTCTTGCAAAACCAAGTGCGGGTGGGTCTCAACCGCTTGGAACGCATTATCAGAGAACGGATGACCGTCAGCGAAGCCAATGCCCTGACCCCCGCCTCTTTAGTTAATCCCAAGCCCTTAGTTGCTGCTATTAAAGAATTTTTCGGCTCCTCGCAACTGTCCCAATTCATGGATCAAACCAATCCCCTCGCGGAATTGACCCACAAACGCCGCCTGAGCGCCCTCGGGCCCGGAGGACTGACGCGAGAACGGGCGGGCTTTGCCGTGCGAGATATTCACCCCTCTCACTACGGGCGGATTTGTCCGGTGGAAACGCCAGAAGGTCCTAACGCTGGGTTGATTGGTTCCTTGGCAACTTACGCCCGAGTCAACGAATACGGCTTCATCGAAACCCCTTATTATAAAGTCGAAGACGGACGAGTGCTGCTCGATCGCACCCCCGAATACCTCACCGCCGACCAAGAAGACGATCTGCGGGTTGCCCCTGGAGATGTAGCCACGGACGAAGAAGGGTATATCACCAGCGATCGCATTCCCGTGCGCTATCGCCAAGAATTTTCCACCACAACCCCCAAACAAGTCGACTATGTGGCGGTTTCCCCCGTACAAATCGTCTCCGTTGCCACTTCATTGATTCCCTTTCTCGAACACGACGATGCCAACCGCGCCCTGATGGGATCGAACATGCAGCGTCAAGCCGTACCTCTATTGCGTCCGGAACGTCCTTTGGTGGGAACCGGTTTGGAAGCACAAGCCGCCCGAGATTCCGGGATGGTCGTCGTCTGTCGCACGCCCGGGGTTGCAGTTTATGTGGAAGCCACCCGCATCATCGTCAAATCCAACGTTAAAGCCAGCATAGACGGCGGCATCGAAGGGGATGCAGACTATAAATTCGACATTCGCGAATACGACGAACTCAAACGGAAAGACTTCGCCCAATTCAAAGCCAAATACGGAGACTGCACCGAATACGAAGTCCAAAAGTATCAGCGTTCTAACCAAGATACTTGTTTGAATCAACGTCCCTTAGTTTATCAAGGGGATGAAGTAGAGCCGGGTCAAGTCTTGGCTGATGGTTCGGCTACTGAAGGGGGAGAAATTGCCCTCGGTCAAAACATTGTCGTTGCTTATATGCCTTGGGAGGGATACAACTACGAAGATGCCATTCTCATCAGCGAACGCCTAGTCATTGATGATGTTTATACCAGCATCCATATTGAAAAATACGAAATTGAAGCGCGGCAAACCAAGCTCGGTCCTGAAGAAATTACGCGAGAAATTCCCAACGTCGGGGAAGACTCCCTGCGCCAACTCGACGAACACGGCATTATTCGCATTGGGGCATGGGTAGAAGCCGGAGATATCCTCGTTGGGAAAGTGACTCCGAAAGGAGAATCGGATCAGCCTCCCGAAGAAAAACTCCTTCGGGCAATCTTTGGGGAAAAAGCACGAGATGTACGGGATAACTCCTTGCGAGTCCCCAACGGAGAAAAAGGGCGCGTGGTAGACGTGCGGGTATTTACGCGGGAAAAAGGAGACGAACTTCCCCCCGGAGCCAATATGGTGGTGCGGGTTTATGTCGCCCAGAAACGGAAAATTCAAGTCGGGGATAAAATGGCAGGTCGCCACGGCAATAAAGGCATTATTTCTCGAATTTTGCCGGCGGAAGATATGCCCTATCTGCCCGACGGTCGCCCGGTAGATATTGTGTTAAATCCCTTGGGCGTTCCCTCGCGGATGAACGTCGGTCAGGTTTTTGAGTGTTTGTTGGGTTGGGCAGGAGAAAATTTAGGCGTGCGCTTTAAAACCACTCCCTTTGATGAAATGTACGGCGAGGAAAAATCCCGCGAATCCGTTCACGCCAAACTCAAAGAAGGCAGTCAGAAACCGGGTAAAAGCTGGGCCTTTAATGAAGATAATCCGGGAAAAATCCAAGTTTACGACGGACGCACGGGAGAACCCTTCGATCGCCCGGTCACGGTAGGTATCGCCTATATGTTAAAACTGGTTCACCTCGTGGACGACAAGATTCACGCCCGCTCTACCGGGCCTTACAGCTTGGTGACGCAGCAACCTCTTGGGGGCAAGGCGCAACAGGGCGGACAGCGTTTTGGAGAAATGGAAGTTTGGGCCTTGGAAGCCTACGGGGCTGCCTATATTTTGCAAGAGTTGCTCACGGTCAAATCCGACGATATGCAGGGACGAAACGAAGCCTTAAACGCGATCGTCAAAGGCAAGCCCATTCCCCGTCCCGGTACCCCAGAATCCTTCAAAGTTCTCATGCGAGAACTGCAATCTTTAGGCTTGGATATTGCCGTCCATAAAGTCGATTCCTCCGCCGATGGCAGCAGCCAAGATATGGAAGTGGACTTAATGGCCGATGGCGATCGCCGCCGCGCCCCCTCCCGTCCCACCTACGAATCCCTCAGCAGCGAAGAACTCCAAGAGGATGAGGTGTAATCGGTTAACCCGTAACTGACAACCGATAACTGATAACTGATAACTGATAACTGAAATGAGCAGAAATCAAAACGAACAGCGTTTCGACTACGTGAAAATCGGTCTGGCTTCCCCCGATCGCATTCGCCAATGGGGAGAGCGCACCCTTCCTAACTCTCAGATTGTCGGGGAAGTCACCAAACCAGAAACGATTAACTATCGGACGCTCAAGCCGGAAATGGATGGCTTATTCTGCGAGCGCATTTTTGGACCCGCCAAAGACTGGGAATGTCACTGCGGTAAATACAAGCGGGTTCGCCATCGCGGTATCGTTTGCGAGCGTTGCGGCGTAGAAGTCACCGAGTCCCGCGTGCGCCGCCATCGTATGGGCTTTATTAAACTTGCCGCTCCCGTCACTCACGTTTGGTATCTAAAAGGTATTCCTAGTTACTTGAGTATTCTCTTAGATATGGCGTTAAGAGATGTGGAGCAAATTGTTTACTTTAACGCTTATGTCGTTCTCGAACCCGGCAACGCCAGCAACTTGTCCAAGCGGCAACTGCTGACCGAAGACCAGTGGTTAGAGTTAGAAGAGCAGCTTTATGCCGAAGAAGGGGAATTAACGGGCATTGAAGTGGGAATTGGCGCGGAAGCCATTCAACGCCTGCTCGAAGAAATCGACCTCGAAACAGAAGCGGAAAAACTGCGGGAAGAAATTGCCGGCTCGAAAGGACAAAAGCGAGCAAAATTGATTAAGCGCTTGCGGGTTATCGATAATTTCATCGCGACAGGATCGCGCCCTGAATGGATGGTGTTAAACGTAATCCCCGTGATTCCGCCGGATTTGCGCCCGATGGTTCAGTTAGATGGGGGACGTTTTGCCACCTCTGACTTAAATGACTTGTATCGCCGGGTCATTAATCGAAATAACCGCCTCGCTCGCTTGCAAGAGATTCTCGCGCCGGAAATCATCGTACGGAACGAAAAGCGGATGCTGCAAGAAGCCGTCGATGCCCTCATCGACAACGGACGACGAGGACGGACGGTAGTGGGCGCTAACAATCGCGCCCTCAAGTCTTTGTCAGATATTATTGAAGGGAAACAAGGACGTTTCCGGCAAAACCTGCTAGGCAAACGGGTGGATTACTCCGGGCGATCGGTAATCGTGGTGGGTCCGAAGTTGAAAATCTATCAGTGCGGTTTGCCGAGGGAAATGGCGATCGAGTTATTCCAACCCTTTGTGATTCACCGCTTGATCAAGAGTGGTTTAGTGAACAATATCAAAGCTGCGAAAAAATTGATTCAGCGCGGCGATGGTCCAGTTTGGGATGTCCTCGAAGAAGTGATTGCGGGACATCCGGTCATGCTCAATCGCGCTCCAACCCTTCACCGTTTGGGAATTCAAGCCTTTGAGCCGATTTTAGTGGAGGGTCGCGCAATTCAGCTACATCCTTTGGTCTGTCCGGCGTTTAACGCGGACTTTGACGGCGACCAAATGGCGGTACACGTGCCCCTATCTTTGGAGGCACAAGCAGAGGCACGGTTGTTAATGCTGGCTTGTCACAATATCTTATCTCCAGCAACGGGAAAACCAATTGTTGCGCCGAGTCAGGATATGGTGTTGGGTTGCTATTATCTGACGGCGGAAAATCCGGAGGTGCAGACCCCCGAAAAGGGAGCGGGGCGATATTTTTCTTCGATGGAAGATGCTCTGCAAGCCTTTGAACAAGGGCAATTAGATATTCATGCCTATATCTGGCTGCGCTATAGCGGTGAGGTGGAAACGAAGGAAGATGATGAAGCGATCGAGGTTGAGGAGAAATCCGATGGCAGTAAGGTTCATCACTATCAATGGCGCAAGGTCCGAGAGCTTCCCAATGGCGAGAGCTTCCAATACATCAAAACTACACCCGGTCGCATCATCTACAACAAGACGATTCAGGATGTCTTAGTGAGTTAGTTGTTAGTTGTTGGTTATTGGTTGTTCGGAATCCAATAACCAACACTTCAACAAAGCTCAGTGCAAGCCAATAACCAATAACCAATAACCAATAACCAAAATGTCAGACAAACCCATTTTTTACAATCGCATCGTCGATAAAGGCCAGTTAAAAAAGCTGATTGCTTGGGCATATCGACAATATGGGAGCGCTCGCTGCTCTGTGGTCGCGGATGAACTGAAGAATATGGGCTTTCGCTATGCCACCCGCGCAGGGGTCTCCATCAGTGTAGACGATTTGCAAGTTCCGCCGATTAAAAAGGCTTTGCTCGCGGAGGCAGAGGCAGAAATTACCAAGACAGAGGAGCGCTACCGGACGGGGAAAATTACCGAGGTCGAACGCTTCCAAAAGACGATCGATACTTGGAATGGAACCTCGGAGGCGTTGAAAGATGAGGTGGTTCGCAACTTCCGAGCCACGAATCCTCTCAATTCCGTCTATATGATGGCATTTAGCGGGGCGCGGGGGAATTTGTCCCAAGTGCGTCAGTTGGTGGGAATGCGCGGGTTGATGGCAGATCCCCAAGGACAGATTATCGACCAGCCGATTAAAACTAATTTCCGAGAAGGACTGACGGTGACGGAGTATATTATTTCGTCTTACGGGGCGCGAAAAGGATTGGTGGATACGGCGTTGCGGACGGCGGATTCTGGATATTTAACGCGCCGCTTGGTGGATGTGAGTCAGGATACGATCGTGCGGGAACCCGATTGCGGGACGGAACGGGGTTTGGTATTGGGGTCGATGATGGATGGCGATCGCGTTCTCATTCCCTTGGAAACTCGCCTGTTCGGACGGGTATTGGCGCGAGATGTAGTAGATCCCAAGACGGGTGAAGTCATTGCCCAACGCAATCAGGATATCGATGGCAAATTGGCGAAAAAGATTGCTTCTACCGTCGATGAAGTGATGCTGCGATCGCCCCTGACCTGCGAAGCGGCGCGGAGTTGCTGCCAGCGTTGCTATGGCTGGAGTCTGGCCCACGGGAAGATGGTGGATAAGGGAGAAGCGATCGGTATTATTGCGGCGCAGTCGATTGGAGAACCGGGGACTCAGTTAACCATGCGGACGTTCCACACCGGGGGGGTATTTACCGGAGAAGTCGCTCGTTCTTTTAAAGCCGATCGCAAAGGCACGATCGCGTTTGGCGAAAAACTGCGGACTCGGGGCGTGCGCACCCGCCACGGAGACGATTTGGAACAGGTGGAAGTTGCGGGTAAAGTTTTGGTGGTGGGGGATAATGGTAAGTCCAAAGCCTACGACCTGCTGCCGGGAAACCTCATTCACGTTCCCGAAGGTTCGGCAGTGGAGAAGGGGCAATTGCTCGCAGAGGTGCCCTTAGTGAAACGGCGCTCGACGGAGAAGGCAACGAAGGATGTGGCCTCGGATTTGTCGGGTGAAGTGTTGTTTGCTGGGTTGATCGGGGAGGAAAAAACCGATCGCCAAGGCAATATTACCCATATCGCCCAACGCGGGGGCTTGATGTGGGTGCTATCCGGGGCGGTTTATAACTTATTGCCCGGGGCGGAACCGGTGGTGAAGAACGGCGATCGCGTCGAGGCAGGGGACGTTCTGGCTCAGACCCTATTGCGGACGGCTCACGGGGGCATCGTGCGCTTGCAGGAGAACAGCCGGGAGATCGACATCGTAACGGCGGCGGTCTCTTTGGATCGGGCGATCGTTAAACGGGAGACGACCGGGGGACGCGAGCAATACATTATCGAGACAGCGACGGATCAGAAGTTCCTGTTGAAGGCAACCCCCGGGACGAAGGTGTTAGAACAGCAGGTGGTGGCGGAATTACTGGACGATCGCTATCGCACGGAGATGGGAGGCATTATTAAGTATGCGGGAGTCGAAGTCGGCAAGAGTCGCGGGAAGAAGCAGGGTTATGAGATATTAAAGGGCGGTTCTTTGGTTTGGATTCCCGAGGAGTGCCACGAGGTGAATAAGGATATTTCTCTCTTGATCGTTGAAGAAGGCCAGTACGTGGATGTGGGAACCGAGGTGGTGAAAGATATTTTCTGCCAGTCGGCGGGCATTGTTGAGGTGGTGCAGAAGAATGATATTTTGCGGGAAATTGCCATTAAACCCGGGGATTTACACCTTATCGAAGAACCACCTCTGATGGAAGCTGATGGCGTTTTGCTGTCTCCCGGGACGGAGATTTTGCCGGGGCTGGTGTTGGAAGAGTTGCGGTATGGAGAGTACGTGGATACGCCGGAAGGGATGGCGTTGTTGTTGCGTCCGGTGGTGGAATATACAGTTGAAGATTCGCCTTTAGTGCCTTCTCAGTCCATTGATGAGGGAGCGGGTCCGAAGATTTCTTTGCGAGCCGTGCAACGCTTGTTCTATAAAGATGGAGAGCGGGTTAAGTCGGTTGATGGGGTGGAGTTGTTGGGAACCCAATTAGTTTTCGAGATTGATGCGGGAGAGGGAATTAATGGCGATGGCGGTTTGACGGCGGACATCGAGTTACTGCCTCTTTCGAGCGAAGAGGAAGAAGAAACTCCCCGCGACGGGTCGGAGTTGGAGGAGGGAGAAACCCCCACGACGACAATTCGCGAGTATCAGTTGCAGATCGTGATTTTGGAATCCTTGACGATTCGTCGGGATGTCGAAGGGGATGCCACGAGTGGGGGAACGAAAACCCGCTTGGAGGTAGACGACGGAGACGAGATCGCTAAGGGTGCCGTAGTCGCGAAAACAGAGATTCAGTGTAAAGAGACCGGGGAAGTACGCGGGATTGCGGCGGGAGTCGAGAGCTTGCGCCGGATTCTGGTGGTGCGGGAGAGCGATCGCTTTGAGATTCCTTATACAGGGGATGCGTCTATTGATTTAGGGGACTTGGTAGTTTCGGGAAGCGAGATTGCTGCCGGGATTCCTTTGGATACCTCGGGACAGGCGATCGCGATCGAGAAAGAGAAGATGATTTTCCGGGTGGCTCGTCCTTACCGAGTCTCTGCCGGGGCGCTGTTGCAAGTGGGTGATGGTGATTTGGTGCAACGGGGGGATAACCTGGTACTGTTGGTGTTCGAGCGCTCTAAAACCGGGGACATCATTCAGGGTCTACCCCGGATTGAGGAACTGTTGGAGGCGCGGCGACCGAAAGATGCTTGCGTTTTAGCCCGGCGATCGGGGACAGCACAGGTGATTTACGGGGCAGATGAAACGGTAGAGGTGAAGGTGATCGAGCCGGATGGCACGATCGCGGAATATCCCCTCAATCCGGGACAATCGGCCATGATTGCCGACGGTCAGGAAGTTAACGTCGCAGAACACCTCACGGACGGTTTGGCCAATCCCCACGAGATTTTAGAGTGCTTCTTCGAGTACTATCGCGACGAAAAGGGCATTTACGAGGCGGCATTGTACGCATTGCAGCAAGTGCAGCGCTTTTTGTTGGAAGGGGTGCAAGGGGTTTATCAATCCCAAGGGATCGATATTGCCGATAAGCATATCGAAACCATTGTGCGCCAGATGACCTCCAAGGTACGGATCGATGATGGCGGCGATACCACGATGCTGCCTGGAGAACTGATCGAGTTGCGTCAGGTGGAGCAGGTGAACGAGGCTATGGGCATTACCGGGGGCGCTCCGGCTCGCTATACTCCCGTTTTGTTGGGGATTACCAAGGCATCTCTGAATACTGATAGCTTTATTTCGGCGGCGAGTTTCCAAGAAACTACGCGGGTGCTGACCGAAGCGGCGATCGAAGGTAAATCGGATTGGCTGCGGGGCTTGAAAGAGAATGTCATTATCGGGCGTTTGATTCCAGCGGGGACTGGGTTTAATACCCATGAAGATATGCCCTTGGGCGCGAGTAATGTGGATTGGAGTACCTCTTCTTTTGGCGGGCGTTCTCCTGGGGAAGAAACCACACCAGGTTCCCAACGCAGTTACGCAGTTCCGGAGATTCCCTCCCGTAGCGAGCCTGCTGCGAATTTAACAGAGGCGATCGCTCCCGTCGAGGAGAAGGTTCCCGAAGGCGCGGCGGCTGAGGTTCTGATGGAAGAAGCCGGCGTGGTCTTAGAAGATGAGGTTGCTTCAGGGATGCCGACTGCCAATGATTCCCCAGACGGGGAGATGGGTGCTGAGGGCGATCGCTATGGAGACGGAATTTTGCGCGGGCGAAATGGCGGAACGCCCGGATATGAAGAGGATCTCCTCGACGATCGAACCGCTCGCACCTACGGTCTGGATTATGCGATCCTGCCGGAGGAAGATGCCGAGGAGGAGGAAGAAGATGATGAGGATTCCTTCGAGGATGACGAGTTCGACGATTCCGAGGAGGAATAAGGTGCAGGACGAAGAGAGACTCCACGAGGCTGCGATGCACGCGGATGCGTCGCAGCAGGGGCAGGGGGGAAAACCTTCCCGTCCCCTCGCACCTCACGTTCACAATGCCGAGTCTCAACGCCGGATTATCAATCGTTTATCTCGCATTGAGGGGCACGTGCGGGGCGTGAAGACGATGGTACAGAACGATACCCACTGTACTGAGGTTCTTATCCAAATTGCTGCCGTGCGTGGCGCTCTCGATCGCGTGGCGCGGTTGATTCTCGACGAGCATCTGAATGAGTGCGTAGCCCGGGCGGCAAGGGCGGGGGATATTGAAACCGAGTTAGAAGAACTCAAGAAAATTTTAGATCGGTTTTTGCCGTAATGGTTGTTTGTTGTTGGGAGGTTGAGTTTGAAGCGCTGGCAAAAGTTAAAACAGTTACAGTTAACGCGCCGTCGGCTTGATGTCTTCTGCGAGATGGCTTTGGGTTTAGCTTTGGCGATCGCGCTTTCGGCTCTGTTTGCCAAGTCTGGAGGAGCGCAAGAGGTCGGAACATTGCCGGTAACGTCCTTGCAATGGTGGCAGGCGTTTGTGTTGGGGATGGTGCAAGGATTAACGGAGTTTATCCCCATTAGCAGCACGGCGCATTTGAAGGTCGTTCCGGTAGCGTTGGGTTGGGGGGATCCGGGGGTAACTTTTGCCGCCACAATTCAATTGGGCAGTATTGGGGCGGTGCTCTGGTATTTTTGGCAGGATATTGCGGACTTGACGCGCGGGGCGATCGCTGCGATCCGTAAGGGTGCTTATGATGCTACTGAGTTTCGCATCGCGGTGGGGATTGCCGTCGGAACCCTGCCGATCGTGTTTTGCGGGTTATTGTTGAAACGGTTGGTACCGGATTTGGATAACTCTCCCATCCGCAGCTTGACGGCGATCGCGATCGCTTCCATCATCATGGGGATTCTCTTGGGTTTGGCGGAACGATGGGGGAATCGCGAGAGGGACTTTCAAGGCTTGAATATGCGGGATGGCATTTTGATGGGAGTCGCTCAGGCTTTGGCTTTGATGCCCGGAGTTTCGCGATCGGGTTCGACGATTACCGCAGGGATGTTTATGGGATTGGAACGGGCAACGGCGGCGCGGTTCTCGTTTTTGTTAGGAATTCCGGCGATTACTTTGGCGGGATTGGTACAATTTAAAACCGACGTTCTCGATGCGACGGTGGGGACTGGCGAACTGTGGGCGCTTTTAGTGGGAACAATTTCTTCGGCTATCTTTTCCTATGGTGCGATCGCTTGGTTCATTGGCTATTTACAAAAACAAAATACTTGGGTATTCGTTTGGTATCGCGTCTTATTTGGCGGTTTAATTTTATTGGGTGTTGGTTTCAATGGGTTGAATGGATGAATTTACTCAAAAGGCTACTTCTCAAGATCGATTGAATCATTTTTTAGGGGTGCATTATTTTACAGTGAATACACCCCCATCTTTTAAGGAATCTGTAAATTGGAGATATATTCTCGACCCAAGGGATCGATAATCAAAACAGTCAGGCGGCGATCGCTGGGAACGGGAATTTCGGCAACAAATTCTCTTTGAGAATTAGGCGTAATTTCTCGACCGTTCAGATAGACAAAATGAATGGGATCGACCTCCGCAGTAACGCGAACTCGCCCGTTCGAGAGGATATCCATATTTACGGTTTTCGTCTCTTTAATCTGACCGGAAGGAACGGGGGCCTGTCCGGGCAAAACAATACCGCCGCCTCCTGCATTGCATTCAATTTCTCCATCCGTTCCTTGGAGAACTACCGTTCCGGAGATGACTGCCATGCGAGTTTCTCCATTAGGCAATACCGTTAAACCAAATTCCGTCCCTCTCACTCCAGCATTACCCGAAGGCGTTTGAATATTAAAGCGAGAGTCGGGATTGTTAAAACGACGAACTCTAACTCTGGCTCGTCCTTTGGCCAGAAACATTCCGGTTGTTTTGCCCCCACTTTCGAGAACGTCCAAACCCGTCACTCTCATCTGAGAGTTTTCTCCCACTTCTACCGTCCCGATAGTATCATCCATCTCTAGCGTCGCCGTCGAACCCGCTCCCGTCTCTAATCCGGCTCCTGACTCGCTGACGGGGACGCGATCGCCCTCTTGTACGGGTTGACCGTTAAACGAAGCATTCCCGTCTAGCGAACGAATTTGAACGTAGCGATCGCTACTATCCGAGGTAGCACCTCGGGCAATCTGAGGAGTCGTCCACAAGAGAAACCCTCCTAGAAAGAATAACAAAGGAAACATTAAGATTTTGCGTCGTTGAAAAGCAAACTCAAACAATCTATACATGGTCATTACAGATTAAGATTCTCGGTCATCGATACTAACATTTAATTTACGGACTGGGGGAATAGAGATCGGGACTGATAGAATATTTAAACTTTCAGTTCGTCTTCCCTTGGAGTTTATGAAAAGTTTAGCGAGATCGCCCCTTGCGAGAAATACTGCGATTACTGCGATTTTTGTTATTATTATTTTCCTCTTTCTTTATATCATTAAATTTTCCGGAAATATTACGGGATTTTTTCGCATTGGTGATGTTCTACCCCTCTCTCCTTTTTTAAATCCGCAGGACGCATTTATCTATCAAGGAGAATTGGGATATGACGGACAGCAGTTTTTAAGTATTGCTTTCGATCCATTGTTGCAAAATGAAGGAACGATCGCTACCCTAGACCATCCCCTCTATCGCTATCGACGTATTTTTTATCCCTTGGTTTCCTATATTTTGGGATTGGGAAATGCTCGATTAATTCCCTATATCATGGTGGGAATCAATGGAGCTTGCATCATTGCGATCGCAATTTTGTGCGGTTTATATTTACGAGAAGATGGCAAGATGTGGCGTTCTCTTCTCGTTCTTTGCGTTCCGGGATGTTGGATGGTTTTCTCCCTGTCTACATCAGATTTATTGAGTAGCTTATTGTTGATTTCTTCTCTGTATTGCTACAAACACAATCGGCATATTTTAACTGCAATTTTACTCAGCTTGGCTTGTTTGACGCGGGAAACTGTTTTGGTAGTTTGGTTTGCAGTTGTTGTGGTGAGTTATTGGCAAAGAAACTGGAAACAATTGCGCAATTTATTTTTGACACTTATTCCTGTTTTCGCATGGAATATTTATGTGTTTATTCGCTTTCAAGATCGCGGGACATTGGGAACGAGAACAAATTTTACTTACCCTTTTTTCGGGATTTTTCAGAAAATTATTGGCTTTTTCCAGAATGAGTTCACCGTGAGTACGATTTTTGAGATTTACTTATTTGCCGTTCTAATTGCTTGTTTTGTCTTGATTCTATTTTACAGTTATCAAAATTTGGAAAAAAATCGCTTAATTTTAGGGATCGCGCTGACTTATGGCTTGTTATTTTGCTTTAGCAGTATTATAATATTAGGCTATTATTTGGATTTTTCGCGGGTTTATATGGATGTTTACTTTTTACTCTTATTAACTGGAGGAGAAGGAGCGATCGCGATCGCCCCGCTTGCTGCTTCGGGATTGGCAAGTCTTGCCTTTCTTATCGTACAATCTTAATCGATTCAACAGGTTGGTTGGATATACTGAATGCGATTCAGCATCTCCCAACCTCAAAATTCAAAATCATCAATTTACCATGAGCGAACCAGAGAACTTAGATGAAAAAGAACAATTTCAACGCGATTATCAAGCCGGAAAACTTGCTTTTGAAGGAGGGCAATATCGTGCCAGCATTAACTATTTAGAGGCAGCGTGCGAGTTAGTCAATCGTCCTTCGCGTTTGGGGGGAGAAGTGCAAATGTGGCTGGTGAGCGCCTATCAAGCAGCCAATGAAACGGAAGCCGCGATCGCCTTATGCGAAAAACTGCTACTCCACGCCGATCCCCAAACTAGAAAACAGGCAAAAAACTTGATTTATATTCTCAAAGCGCCCAAATTACAACGACCTCGAGAATGGATGACCGATATCCCCGATCTGGTGAATTTGGACGAGAGTACCCTAGAAAATCGCTATGCTGGCGGTCAATTTAAACCCAAAGAAAAGCACGATCGCGCTGTCGATCTCGATTCTTTTGACGATGCAGAAATAAATGCGCAAGATAATCAATTTATTGGCGCGGCATTGGTTTTGATGCTATTAATTTTGGGTGGTTTATTCTTTTGGGGTCGTTGATTGAATGAGAGGGTGACTGAGAGACTTGCCGATCTTTCTAGATGGACATTCCCCCTAAATGCGATCGCAATTCTTCCAGCATTGTTTTGGAAGTGACAGAAAGTTGAGAAAGTAACTGAGAGGCAACGCTTAAAGATTCTTCTGTTTCGCGGGAATTTTGCCACTCGCGAATCAACCCCAATAAAATATGTTCGGTATTAATCAGCAGATTTCCCCCTTCGATCGCTTCTTCGAGGGAAAACTCTAAAACTCGTTTTGCCTTGGGTGTTAAAGGGACTTTTTCCCCAGTTCCTCGACCTTTCCCGATAAATTCCTTCACTAATTTTCGCGTTTGTCCTAAATCCATGCCCCAGGATTTTAACAAGCGGGCGGCTTCTCCACTTCCTTCTCCCATCACCCCCAATAAAATTTGTTCCGTCCCGATAAAATTATGCTGCAAGCGGGCGGCTTCATTGCGAGCGAGTAATAGGACTTGTAGAGCTTTTCCGCCTAGGCGATCGTAAATTGCCGTATCGACGAGATTTTCGAGATCGGTCTCGTCGGGAACTTCTAAAAAATGATTTTCATGTGCCCATTCCTCTTTCATCTCGCTGACTTTACTCCAGTCAACCACGCGCCGACGCACGCAACATTCAGCATAAAAAAATGCCAATAAATCTTCCAAAATATTGACATCGATCGCATAGTAGACGTACTTGCCTTCTCGACGAGATCGCACCAGTCCTTGTTGTTGCAGTTTCCCGACATGGGGTGCGAGTTTGGCTTGAGGGATTTTCAAGCGTGCTTGTAATTCACTTTCCATCATGCCTTCCGGATGTTTTTTGACCAACAGTCGCACGATCGTCAAGCGAGCGGTAGAGCCTAAAGCAGCTAGAAGATCGGCATAGCGAGTAATGTTATCTTTTTTCATCAAATTTGATTGAGTAACAGATAATGGATAAAGTCCCAACAACTAACAACCAGTAACAATTTTTTGATATTCTGCTTCGGTAAATCTGTCCTCTGGACTTTCGAGGCGATCGATAAAGAGGATACCATCAAGATGATCTAGTTCGTGTTGAAAAATACGGGCGATGAAACCCGTTAAAATATCTTTTTGAAGGTTGCCATCGCGATCGCAATAATCCACTTCAATTTCTCGATAGCGAGGAACTAAACCCCTCACCCCGGGGACGCTCAAACAACCTTCCCAATCTTTCTCCATGACCTCTGAACATGCTAAAATACGTGGGTTGAGCATTGCTGTTGGTGGCATGACCGGAGCGTGGGGATAGCGAGAATTTGGTCTCGAAGCCACAATAAATAAACGAGAAGTGCAAGCGACTTGGGGCGCGGCAATTCCCACTCCTTTCGCTTCGAGTGCTGTAGCAATTAGGTTGTCAATTAAGACTTGAATTTGAGAATCCCTAATATTATCAACAATCTCCGCTTGTTGCCGCAAAATAGAATGACCCAATCGCGCAATCTCGAGAACTTCAGACATAATCCAGAAAAAAAACTGCTTTTCCCATTCTAAATTCTCCCTTGCTCTCCCCGACACGCTGCAAAAGTTACGAAGAAATGAAGAAAGCGGGAAGAGAGATGTGAATTTATCCGCGTAAATAGGATAAGATACAGAACCTCTCGTTTGAGTTTGCCAGAGCTACCCATAACGCCCATGTCTCCCGATCGCCTGTGGAAAGCCATTTTAAAACGCTTGGAAGCACGAGTGACCCGTCCTACCTTCGAGACGTGGATCGCCCCGGCCAACCTGCAAGAATGGCGCGATCGCCTGCTGATCGTTCAAGCCCCTAATCCCTTCACTCGCAATTGGTTGCAAAAACACTATCTGACAATCGTAGCTGAGGCAGCAGCAGAAGTCTTGGGGTATCCCGTAGAAATTCAATTCACCGCGGCCCGAGGGGATGATACCATCGGACAGCCCCTCACTCCTCCTCAAGAGACTGGCGATCGCTTCATCGGAGAAAACCGCCATCCCCTCTCCACTCCTTTCAATCTCAAATATGTCTTCTCTCGCTTTGTTGTGGGGGCAAATAATCGCATGGCCCATGCGGCTTCCCTCGCGGTTGCAGAGTCTCCAGGACGAGAATTCAATCCCCTCTTCCTTTGCGGCGGAGTTGGACTGGGGAAAACCCATCTCATGCAGGCGATCGGTAACTATCGCCTCGAGATCGATCCCACTTCTACAATCTTTTATGTGTCCACTGAAAAATTTACCAATGATTTAATTACCGCCATTCGTCAAGATAGCATCCAAAATTTTCGCGATCGCTATCGGGCGGCAGATGTCTTATTAGTCGATGATATTCAATTCATTGAAGGCACGGAATCCACGCAAGAGGAATTTTTCTATACCTTCAATACCCTCCACGGTGCCGGCAAACAGGTCGTTTTAGCCGCCGATCGCTCTCCCGATCGCATCCCTCGTTTACAAGAGCGTCTCTGTTCTCGCTTTTCAATGGGATTGATTGCGGATATACAGCCGCCAGACTTAGAGACCCGAATGGCAATCTTACAAAAAAAAGGAGAGGACACGAATGCCCATCTCCCCCAAAATGTCATCGAATATATTGCCACCCGCTACACCTCAAATATTCGAGAATTAGAAGGCGCTCTCATCCGCACGATCGCCTATATTTCCATTTCTGGATTGCCGATGACGGTAGAAAATATCGCTCCGGTTTTGAATCCACAAACCGATAAAATCGAAGCAACCCCCCAAGCAATCTTAGATATTGTCTCGGAGACTTTAAAAGTCCCTATTGACGACCTCAAAAGCAGTTCTCGCCGTCGCGAAATTGGTAAAGCCAGACAAATTGCCATGTATCTGATGCGACAGCATACCGATTTAAGTTTGCCGAGAATAGGAGAGGAGTTTGGCGGAAAAGATCACACCACCGTTATGTATAGTTGCGACAAAATCGCCCAACAACGCCAGAAAGACAACCAATTAAATCAGACCCTGATCCAACTCAGCGATTTAATTAAATGATTTTGTTGTTGGTTGTTTGTTGTTGGTTAGTGGTTGTTGGCTGGTTTCTCAACTGGTGACTGGTAATTGGTGACTGCTTTATGTGTCCTGAGACACAATTTACCAATGTTCAACAAGATTTTAAATCTTATTTTAAGATTTAAAACATTTTTCGGATAATTCCGATTTTGCCTTCTAAGGTGTATAGGTACGATCGACCGAAACCAAATTTCCCTTGGTTTTTGTATTGCTATCCAGGAGCGCCCATTATGAGATTACACCGACATTGGCTGCTATCCATTTCCCTCAGTGCATTTTTTAGTTTTACTATTCCCATCATCGCGAGTGCGGCTATTCTCCTAGGATTGTGGGTTTTAAGCTGCATTCCCCTTTGTCAGGCGATCGCCGAAAACAATATTCAAAGGGTTCTCGTGTTTTTAGCAACCTTTGGCAATGGCGACCCAGTGACGGGAAGTTTGACCATTGGCTGTGCTTGGGGGTTTGTTGGGGGTTTATTTGACTTATGCACGCCCTATCGCTACCAACTTTCCAAATAAATCGGGGCAGCAATAATCTTCCCATTCTGTTCTGCTCCAGATTTGTCTATACATTTCAATATTGTTTACTAATATTTATCCTTCTTCATTTATTTGTCAGTCATCAGTTATCAGTCATCAGATGTATTATCTCTATCTGCACGGATTTGCCTCGAGTCCGCGATCGCTTAAAGCGAGATATCTCCGCGATCGCTTTGACGAGCGAGGAATAACATTGCATATATTGGATCTCAATCAGGGGGATTTTGCTCACCTCACTCTCTCTCGGCAATTGCAACAAGCAGAAGCCGCTTTTCCCGATCCGGATGTCCCGATCTCGATTATCGGGTCGAGTTTTGGGGGATGGACAGCGGCACTACTGGCGCAAAAACACGATCGCATTAAGCGTATTGTTTGCATGGCTCCGGCTTTTAATTTTCGCAACCATTTTGTCTCGCGACTGGGAGAACAGAAACTACAGGAATGGGAAAAAAACGGATTTCTTCCCGTTTATCACTACGGTGAAAATCGCCGCATTCCCCTGCACTATGAATTTTTGACAGATGCGTGGCGATATGAAGATTGGGAGCGGCCCTGCACCGTACCGACATTAATTTTACACGGTCTTAAGGATGCCCTCGTTCCCATTCAAACTTCTCGGAACTATCAACAGGATCGCCCTCATGTCAAATTAGTTGAATTAGATAGCAATCATTGGCTGGCTGATGTTCTGCCGCAAATATGGCAGGAAATTGAGCAATTTTGTCTGTGAGGGATGCGGCATTCCTAGAGGATTGGCGATCGCGATAATCTCTCCTTAACCTCATTCTGGTAGTCTCCTTTGGTTTGTCTATCAATTCGAGCAAAAAAAGTTTAGATTGCGATCGCAATGATGAAAAAATTTAACGTTCGGACATTTCTGGGGACTGCTGCCATGTTTAGCAGTCTTTTCTTGGGCGTGGAAAGCGCCAATAGCGCCCCCATTAAAGAATTTGTGAGTATCAATCGTTATGCCGTCGATGGTGCCGTTGCTGAAATTATCTCCGCAACCCCTGATGGTAATATCGTTGTGTATACCAATGCTGACGATGAGAGCGTCGGTTTGCTCGACATTCGCGATCCCCGCAACCCCCGACCCCTCAATGATATCGATGTCTCCGACCTCGGAGAACCCACCGCCGTTGCCGTCACCCCCAATGGTCGTTATGCCTTGGTCACAGTGCTGAATTTAGCGGAAGAGATCGCCGACCAACAACCCGGAGTTCTCGTTTTTATCGATCTGGCCCGTCAAGAAATTGTCGCCCGAGTCCCCCTCATGGGCATCGGACCCGATAACCTCAACATCACCCCCAACGGCGAAAAAGCGATTATTGCCATTGAAGACGAAGAAGACGAAGATAGCTTACCGGGCGATCGCCCGGGATCGGTGAATTTTGTCACCATCAATTACAATAATCCCGTCGCCTCGGAAGTCAATAACGTAGAGTTGGATTTAAGCGGCATCGAAGGGGTCAACTATCCCACCGATCCCCAACCGGAATACGTTGCCATTAGTAAAAATGGGCGTACCGTCGCCATCAGCTTGCAGGAAAATAACGCGATCGCCGTTCTCGATATTGCCAGCGAAACCGTAACGCGCATTTTTTCGGCGGGAACATCCATTCACGAACGTGCTGATATTGTCGAAGAAGACGAGATCGATTTTTCCCAACCCTTAGAAGGTCGCCGGGAACCCGACTCGATGGCTATGACCGCCGACGGGCGCTATATTATTACCGCCAATGAAGGGGATACAGACCTCGAACGCTTCGGTGATGGCGTTTGGAGTGGCGGCCGCGGTTGGTCGATCTTCGACCTGCAAGGAAACGTGGTCTACGATAGCGGCGATAGCTTGGAAGAACTGGCAATTTTGCGGGGACAGTATCCCGAAGGGCGATCGGAAAACCGGGGCATTGAAATTGAAGGGGCCGCCGTTGCCGAATTTGGCGATCGCGAGTTTGCCTTCGTCGCCTCCGAACGGGGAAGTTTCCTCGTTGTTTACGATATTACCAACGTCCGCGCCCCGGAATTGGTGAGCTTTTTGCCCACAGGTAAAGCCCCCGAAGGCGTGTTACCCTTGCCCCAGCGTAACCTCGTCCTCACGGCCAATGAAGACGACGGCACCATCGACTTTTTCGAGGCGAAAATGCTCTGGGAACCCACGATTATGAGTCCTCGGGTGGATCTGCCGTTCAGTGCCTTAAGCGGTTTAGTTCCCGTTCCCAATAGCCCCAGCGAAGTTTACGCCATTCCCGATAATGCCATGCGGCCGTCGCGGATTTTCCGCATTGCGATCGGCCGGGAAGGGGCAATGGTAGAAGATGCCATTATGTTGACCAAAGACGGCGAACCTGCGAACTACGACCTCGAAGGCATTGCGATCGCGCCTCGGAATGGCTTTTGGTTGGTGAGTGAAGGGGACACCCGGGAAGGACGAGAAAAACCCAATATTCTCATTAAAGCCAACGCTCGCGGAGAAGTCGAGGAAGAAATCTTTTTACCCGCAGATGCCGCCGCCAGTATTACCCGTTTTGGGTTTGAAGGCGTAACCACCAGTGCCGACGGCGAAGAGGTTTACGTTGCCATCCAACGGGCATTTGAAGGGGAAGAACTGGTACGCATCGGCAAATACGATGTTAGTTCGGAAGAGTGGGAGTTTTATTACTATCCTCTCGATACGGATAACGTCGAGGGTTGGGTCGGTTTAAGCGAAATTTCCCGGGATACCGATGGCAGTTTCCTCGTCATCGAACGAGACAACCAAGGGGGCGAAAATGGCGCTTCTAACGTCCGCGTCAAGCGGATCTATCGCTTCTCTCTCCGAGGTGTAGACGAGGGAGAAACCGTGGAAAAAGAGTTAGTAGTTGACCTGTTTGCCGATCATGATTGGTATGAAGAAAAGGTCGAAGGATTCGCCGTCACGGAAGCCGGATACTGGATCGTCAGCGATAACGATGGCGGTGAATTAGCAACCCGCTTGCTGTTTGTTCCGCGTTAATTTGGGATTGTTTTTTTTGGAAGGGCGATCGCTTTTTTTAAGAGCGATCGCTTTTATTTTCTTCCTACGAACGCTACGCCTTCCTGTTTCCATACATTGGACTTCTAAGAAGTCGGAAAGTACATCGCATTATAGAAATGGAACGGGCAGTTCATATGGTTTCCATACGTTGGACTTCTAAGAAGTCGGAAAGATTTCCCTCTTTAACGGAGGAACTTTGGTTGGGTCTTGCTTGTTTCCATACGTTGGACTTCTAAGAAGTCGGAAAGAAACTTTGATCATCGACGAAGCCGCAACTGCGAAAAGTTTCCATACGTTGGACTTCTAAGAAGTCGGAAAGTATAAAGGTGCCTTTTATCTTGCAGCATACGATTTAGTTTCCATACGTTGGACTTCTAAGAAGTCGGAAAGCACCCCAAATGGAAGCCTTGCTATGACTGGATTCTAGCACCCGATTTTGTGGCAGTCAAGAAATCTCAAAATAATTGCGGCCAATTCTCAATAGTAGGCTGGGTCAAACACTGAAAACCCTTGCTATGAAAGAGCTTTGTGGCAGTCCACGAAAGAATGCAGGTTCTAGCGTTTCTCAGATCCCCACAAACAGTGTATTTCAACACCAAAACAGCGCGATCGGTCTAGATTTGACTGTATTCCTATTAAACCTCAGTTATTGAGGCCGACTTTCACGCAAAAACCTCAAAACCCAAAAATCAAGAAAGAGAATCAAGATCGATATTTAATTTTTGCAGTTTTGCTTTTAACTGTTGTAATTCAGATTCGGCTTGTTCTCTCTGTTTTTGTTCTCGTTCCGCTCGTTCTTGCTGGCGATCGGCTCTTTGTTTTTCTAATTCCTTTTCCAACCGTTCGCGATCTGCCGTTTCCAAAGCGCGATCGCGTTGCTCCACAACCTCAACAAAATCAACAAAACGCTCTCCATCGGGATGAAATAAAACTAACTCTCCTTCACCCGTCGTAAATCTTATCCCTAAACGCGGACTTGTCCAATTCTCCATTTGCGAAATTTTTACCAACTTCTTCCCTTTTCTCAACCATCCTTGCAGTTGATTTTTCTTCGGGTTGTATAAATAATATTCTTCGATTCCATGCTCTTGATAAAACTTAAACTTGGCATCCATCTCACTTTTCTTATTGCCGGGTGAGAGAATTTCAAACGCGACTTGCGGTGCAATATTGTCCTCTTTCCATTGCATATAAGAGCCTCGGTCTCCCTTGGGTCGTCCAAAAACCACCATCACATCAGGCGCTTGCTTTTTCGGCTTCTTGTCTGCCTGAATTTCTGCTTGGGTCAACTGAACCGGATACCATAAAAGATCGGCAGCCACAAACACATCTTCTCTGTCCTTAAAGAGAGCATCGAGACCCCCTTTAATCGTGAAAATTAAGCGTAATTGAGTCGTATTATCAGCCAAGGGTTTGCCGTCGCGATCGGGATAGAGCAGTTCGTCATCTATGGCGGTCGGGGAAAGTTGCTGTACCATGACCTCAAAGAAAGAAAGAGTCAATACATTTGACTTCAGTATATACAATGAATCAATCTTCAAAACTTGTCAAGAGAAAATTTCCTGTTCCGGGCGAACATCAGAAAATGTAAAGAGTGCGATCGCACGACCGATCAAAACGGGAGCAGGTCAATTTTGCAAGAACATTTGAATTGAGTAAATCTTCTTCTCTCTGCATTCTCTAAACTCTCTGTATTCTCTAAACTTTCTGCGCTCTCTGCGTCTGGTGCGGTTCAATATTGATTTAGTACAAAGAGTCTATGAGTTTAACCTGCTCCCTTGTGACTGACTTTTACACAAAAACATCAAAACCTAAAAATCAAGAAAGAGAATCAAGATCGATATCTAATTTTTGAAGTTTTGCTTTTTAACTGTTGTAATTCAGATTCGGCTTGTTCTCTCTGTTTTCGTTCTCGTTCCGCTCATTCTTGCTGGCGATCGCGATCGCTTTCAGCCGAAACCGCTCGTTCTTGCTGGCGATCGCTTTTTGTCAACAGTAGCTCTTCCTTTTGAGTTACAGTTAAGAGGTACATCTCAGTTTTGCAAAACGACTCTATATCGAGCAAAGCGAACTTTTCTACTATACTGTGGAACGGGCATCTTGCCCGTGGACTATTGATGTAGAATCCTATTGTCATTGAAAATGCTTCAGCCTGCCCGTATTACAAGAGTTAACCCCGATTCTATTGGAGAGGAGATCGGTTTTGAACCGGGGGATGCGATCGTCTCTATCAATGGGATGAAACCACGAGATTTAATCGATTATCGGTTTCTTTGTAGCGATGAGATATTAGAGTTAGAAGTTCTCGATGCGGCTGGCAAAATTCATCAGCTTGAAATTGAAAAAGAATTTGATGACGATCTGGGGTTAGAGTTTGAAACGGCACTTTTTGATGGGTTAATTCAATGTAATAATCGCTGTCCGTTTTGCTTTATCGATCAGCAACCTCCCGGAAAACGAGAAAGTTTATATTTCAAAGATGATGATTATCGCCTCAGTTTTCTCTACGGCAGTTATTTAACCCTGACTAATTTATCCCAAAAAGAATGGCAACGCATTGAGCAAATGCGTCTTTCTCCTTTGTATGTCTCCGTCCATGCAACAGAACCGGAGTTAAGAATTCGTTTATTAAAAAATCCCCGCGCGGGACAAATCTTAGAACAATTTCGCTGGTTTCAAGAACGACGATTGCAAATTCACGCTCAAGTCGTCGTTTGTCCCGGAATCAATGATGGTGTTGCTCTCGAACAAACATTAACCGATCTTGCTGCTTTTCACACCGGAGAAATTCCGGCTATTATTTCTGCGGCGATCGTTCCCGTTGGCTTGACACGCTTTCGTCCCGATCGCGATGAATTGACCCCCGTAACGCCGGAAAAAGCGAGAGAGACCATTGCTTCAGTACAAGCATTACAAGCAAAATTCCAACAATCTTTAGGAACGACTTTTGCATGGTTAGCGGATGAATGGTTTTTAATTGCTAGAGAAGACTTACCCACAGAAAGCCATTATGAGGATTATCCGCAAATTGGCAACGGAGTCGGTTCGATTCGTCAGTTTATCAAAGAATTCCAAGCCCTCGCCGATGAGATATTGCCGTCTGAGTTATCTTTTCAACGCTCCTATACTTGGGTTGTTGGCAATGCAGTAGAAACGGCATTTCAACCTTTAGTGAAACAATTAAATGAGGTGGAAGGACTAGAGATAAAACTGACAGCTTTAAACAGCACTTATTGGGGACAAGATATCACCGTAACGGGATTATTAACGGGGCAAGATTTGCTAGGAAAATTATCGGATAAAGAGTTAGGAGAAGCGATTTTACTCCCTTCTCTCATGCTCAAACACGACGATACGAGATTTCTCGACGATCTAACCATACAAGAAGTATCCGAACGATTAAACGTACCGATTATTCCAGTAAAAGGGATTGAAGAATTGCTGCAAACTTGCATTTGTTAATAAAGGAATAAATATCTTGTCGATCGCTGAAATGACTAATCCTAGACCGTGCTAAGAACCCACCCCCAACCCCCTCCCAAGAGGGGAGAGCAAGAAAGGGAAAGCAAGAAGGAGAGAGCAAGAAGGGGAAAGCAAGACGAATAACCAATAACCAATAACTAATAACAAAAATCATTTCTCATTCCGCATTCGGGTCAATTGATCGATGGTATCGCCAATGACTGCGGTTAAACTGCGACGGGTTTCAACGTGATTTTCCTGCTCGCTTTTCAATGCTTCCAACGCCCGATCGCGCTCCTGAATGACGGCAATGAGTTTGTCCCTGAGTGCTTCAGGAGTTGCCAGTGCTGCAATTTCTGCCCGCATCGAGGCGTTGATATCCTCCGCCGATACCGATCGCGTTTCCTCGTCAAATTCTGCCAGTCGCGCTTGTAATTGCTGGCTCTCCTCTCGAGCCACTTTTGCCTCCTCCCGTCGCTGTCGCGCCTCGATATTGTAAAGTTTGCGCCAGTGGGCCGCACTTTCCATCGCCGCATTGCGATCGCTCTCGGCCTGCGCTAAATCCTGCTTTAACGTCCGAATTTCTGCCAACCATTGCATGACTTCTTCGCTCATAGCGCCGCACTCCTCCTCCAAAATAACGATCCGATGCGATCGCTCTTTTCCAAAATTTACCGCAAAATCAGGGTAACTCATTCCTCGAATCTCTGCTTTCCCAGAAACAAAGAATCCCTCATTCTTGAATTGTGCATGGTTTGTTTTCCTCTAGGGGTAAGATACCTGCACTACGCTAGAGTTAAGAATAGCCCGTTGGTTGTCCCATGCCATTCTCCCAGTTTTATCGCTTCTTTTCCCACCTAAATTGGTCGGTCGTGCGAACCATCATCGGTCGAATTTTTCGCCAGCGCTTGGCGGGTCTTTCGGCAGAAATGGCTTATAATTCTCTGCTGGCGCTGTTTCCGGCAATTTTGGCCCTCATTACCGCGATCGCGTTGTTTGAAGACCCCCTCGCTTCTCTTTTTCGAGCGATCGTCGCCCAATTCGGATTTATGCCGGAAGAATCCCTCAATTCGACCGTGCGGGGATTGGCAGCCAACCTCAAAATTGTCGCCCCGGATTTGGTTTGGGATCTCCTCTCTAACTTTGTCGAAGAAATTACTCGCACTCGCAGTACCAGTTTATTTTCCGTGAGTTTTGGCGCAACCGTCTGGATTTCTTCTGCTGCCATCGGTGCCGCCATGAATGCCCTCGATCGCATCCACGAAATTCCCCGACGCAAGCGGCGACCTTGGTGGCAAGCAAAAATTATCTCTCTTCTCCTCACCCTCGGCAGTATCGGACTGCTCCTGATTGCGTCTTTCCTCGTCTTGATCGGCGATGCGCTGGTTAAGTTTGCCGTCCGCACTATCGAAGCACTTCCCATCGACCAATTGGAAATTGGCGGCTATTGGCTGCTCAAACTCTGGCAGCAACTCAACTGGCCGTTGGCTTTGAGCATCGTGATTGTTGCTTTTGCTTTGATTTATCGCTTGGGTCCGAGTCGCTGGCGCAGAGGCACGCCCCTGTTTCCGGGGGCAATGCTGGCGGGCTTTTCTTGGGCGGGCATTTCTTGGCTATTCCGCACCTATGTCGATAATTTTGGGGCGTATAACAAGGTCTACGGGGCAGTGGGAGCCGTAATCGTTTTGATGCTCTGGTTGTATTTAACCTCTTTGGTTCTCCTCATTGGTGGCGTAATCAATGTCACCGTCGGCGAAGCCATGAAAACCAGAGCGGCTCAAAAAATGGGGAGCGAGCGAGCGGAAGAACTACTGCGAAATACGGCGAACACCATGCTTCGAGATAACGCTAGGCGAATTCGCGATCGCCCGCCTTCAAGGCCGCCCAAATCTAGCGATCGCCCTGCATCTCCTTCCCACACTGAGGAGATGGAGAGAAGAAAAGAGACTCGGGGGCAGCCAATGCCAAACCCCCATCCCGAGCCTCCCCTTCCTAACCAAGCTGAAAAATAAACGTGACTTTATCTTCTTTTCCCAAAGCAATGCGATCGCCGGCTCGGAGGCGGTGGCGATTTCCCGGGAGCAGGGGATTGTGATTGATATAGGTGCCGTTAGAACTGCCCATATCTTCAATGAAAAACACATCCGCTTCAACGCGAATATCCGCATGAACCCGGGAAACGATGGCCGAGTCGGGAAACCCGGAAACATCGAGATCCGGGGGAACGAGTCCCCCGGGTTTGCCCACATGGATCGCGGCTAAATTTTGGGGCAATTCGAGGACGGTATTGGTTTGCACGTGGAGCAATTTAGCCGTTGTCACTTGGAGTTGCGTGGATGCGCTTGCCGGAATCGGGGAGAGAGGTGGGGAACTTTCAACCTCTACCACCGTTGCTATCGAACTCGAAATTGGGGGCGCGATCGGGTCGGGCTTATCGAGTTCGATACCGTTACCCCCTTCTTCTGCTACGGTCATGCTCGTTTCCTGTAAGTTATAACCACATTGTCCGCAAAAACTGGCATCGGCTTGCACCGTCGCTCCGCAACTCGGACAAGTGGTCATGATGGGAAGCGGCGTGTAACAGGCTTCGCATTGGGTTGCGCCGTCGGGGTTTTGGTGATTGCAATTCGGGCAAACGATCATTTCAGTTATCAGTTATCAGTTATCGGTTATCAGTTAACTTCAAGGGTTTTGGCTGCCATTTCATCCACGAACCACCAAAGCTCTCCTTCGGGTTGGATGAAACGGGAGGGATATTCGTTGGCATCGGCGGAGTCGCCGAGAACATTGGCGAGAGCATTTTGCTTGTTTGCTCCTGCTGCTAAAAAGATAACGCAACGCCCGGCATTGATGAGAGGAATGGTGAAGGTTAGGCGGGGTTGACCGGATTTATTGCCCACGGCGATGAGGCGATCGCCAACCTGCAAGACTTCGGTATGGGGAAATAATGAGGCGGTATGCCCGTCATCTCCCATCCCCAACAAAATAATATCGAAGGGGGGAAACTCTCCTGCTTTGACCCCAAAAAACTCCCGCACTTCCCCATCGTGGCGATCGGCATCGGCGGCGGGATCGTCGGCTGCCGTGGGCATGGGATGAATGTTTCCCGGGGGAAAATCTACCCGATCCAACCAGGCCTGACGGGCCATATTGCAGTTACTGTCGGGATGATCGTGGGGAACGTAGCGTTCGTCTCCCCAAAAAACATGAATTTTCTCCCAAGGGAGAGATTGGGCGGCGATCGCTTCGTAAAGGGGTTTGGGGGTACTGCCGCCAGCAAGGGCGATCGTGCATTGCCCCCGCTCTTCCAAAGCGGCTGTAATTTTCTCCAACACGAGAACGGTCGCCCGCTCTACAACAGCGCTTTTATCGGCTAAAACTTCGATTGATGGGTTAACCATGAAATCCTGCTCAATTCGTTCCGTCCCTTTCAGTTAAAGGGGCAAATCTGACTTTGGTGGGAAAATTTATTGAAATTTTAGCGATCGCCTCTTTCTCTTTTTGTAACTTAACGTTACATTTTGTCCGAAGCTCTCAACTATAGTCAATCTCAGCCAAAAAGAGACGGAATCCGAGGCGATTGTGAGTTAGGATAAGAAATCTAGAGCCAGAGTTTTTTCAGTCTGATATTTTTTCAACGGACATTTTTGCGATCGGAAACGCGGTCAACTCGGTTGACAGTCCGGAGAAAATCTTTCCTCAGCTTAAAACCATGAATAAGCGTGCTTTTTCGGCTTATGTTGCCTTCGCCTTAAAAATTGTCGGCGCGATCGTTATCGTTTCCTCAATTCTTGATTACATTATTCTGGCCGTTCCCTTTCAACCCCTCAACCCCGACTGGCAGATTGCTTTTACCAGTCAGATTGTAGATCGCGGGATCGTTCCTCTGGTCGGAATTGCCTTTCTCATTTCCGGATATTGGTTGCAAGAATATCGGACGGGAAAAACTCAGCGCGTTTCCCTCGCAGATTTGCGCTTGTGGACGGTAATTTTTTCGAGTGTAATGGGGCTAATTTTCTTTTTACTCGTTCCCTTGCATCTTAGCAACCTCAGTCTTGTTCGCGGTAGAGCGATCGCGCAGATCGAGGGGCGTTTTAGCGTTGAAGAACGACGCATCCAAACCCAAGCCAACCAATTACGGCAACTTATCGAAGATTACGAACAATTTGGCTCGCAGTTTCAGGAAGGACAAGCACGTAACGGTCAAAGAAACAAAGAGCGTTTCGAACAACTCGAGGGAATTCGCCAACAACTCAAACCATTGATCGAGAATCCTGCAATGCTCGAGCAGCAATATAACGAAGCAATGATCGTACTCCAAGATCGCCGCCAAGAAGTCGAAAACCAAGCTAAAACCAACGTTTTAAAATCCAGTTTCCGCATTGGCGTGAATAGCTTGCTCCTCGCCATTGGTTACACTATCATTGGCTGGACTGGCTTTCGAGGTCTGACGGGAGGCGGTTCGCTTCCCCTATCCCGACAAGTTCGGGCAAGATGAAGCAAGATCGACCGGAAAAATTCCCTTTCTTCATCTCTTGGGTTTCATTTACCCGATCGCTTTCATCCTGAAGGCTTCTAAAATTCCTTTTTTGTAGATAAAAACAATGAACAATCCCGCCTTTTCTGCTTTTTCTTCTCTCGCCCTTAAAGTTGTCGGGGTGATTCTCATCGTCTCTTCAATACTGGATTACATCGTACTGGCCATTCCCTTTCAAATTACCAACAAAGATTGGCAGTTAACCTTAGCCAGCAATATCGTGGATCGCGGTATCATCCCTATGGTCGGCATTGCTTTCCTGATCGCGGGCTATTGGATCGGCGAGTCTTTGGGAGGTGGCGATCGCGGCGTTTCCGTCACGGATTTGAGGTTCTGGTCTTTCATCTTCGCCTGCTTCCTCGGTCTCATGTTCTTACTCTTCATTCCTCTACATTTGGGCAATCTCCGCTATAAAATGAGACAGGCCACCGAACAAATCGAACAGGGTTTAACGGCTGCCGAACAACAAATTCAGACCCAATTCGACCAAATTACGCAACTCCTTGGGGATGACGCTCGCATCGCCCAACTCGATCAAGCGATCGCAAGCGGACAGGTGACAGGGGATCGTCTCCAACAACTCCAAACCATTCGCGACCAAATCGACCAATTACAAGACAATCCTGCCGCTCTCGAACAACAGTTACAAGAAGCGAACACCCAACTGCAACAACGCCGCAAAGAAGCGGAAGACCGTGCTAAAACCAACGCATTTAAGTCGGGAGTTCGTACGGGAGTCAGCAGTTTACTCTTGGCGATCGGCTATAGTGTCATTGGTGCAATGGGTTTCCGAGGATTGGCAGGAGGTGGAGGCGTACCCAGTCGCCGTCGTGTTTAAAAGCTAAACTCATCCTGACAAACCAATAGAGTCTTTAATTCATCCCACCCTAAAAAATGAGTGGGATGAATGTCTAAAAACTAATAACTAACAACCAATAACTCATAATAAATGTTTTCTACTTATATCCTGACTTACAACGAAGAAATAGAAATAGGAGCTTGTATCGAATCGATTATTTCTTTGTGCGATGATATTATTGTTGTAGACTCTTACAGCAGCGATCGCACCGTCGAAATTGCCAGCGAGTATGGCGTTCGCATCGTTCAGCATACTTTTGAAACCCACGGCAAGCAACGCACTTGGATGTTACGAGACGTTCCCGTTAAATATGAATGGGTTTATATCCTCGAAGCTGACGAACGCATGACCCCAGAACTTCATGCCGAATGCTGTCAAGTCATTCAAAGTCAAAGTGAATACATCGGTTACTATGTCGCTGAGCGGGTTATTTTTATGAATAGCTGGATTCGTCACTGCACCCAATATCCCCGCTATCAAATGCGACTTTTCCTCAAAGAAAAAGTCTGGTTTGACGATTACGGTCACACGGAACGAGAAGTTTGCAACGGTTCGACGAGTTTTTTAAAGGAAACTTATCCCCACTATACAAGCGGCAAAGGCTTCAGCCGTTGGTTGGAAAAGCACAATCGCTATTCTAGTGATGAGGCACGAGAAACCTTACGCCAACTCAATGAAGGGGAAGTGCGCTGGCAAGACTTATTGTGGGGGAGATCGGAAGTGGAAAAACGCCGCGCTCTCAAGGATCTGTCTTTGCGTCTCCCATTTCGCCCTTTATTAAGATTTCTGTATATGTACTTCTTGTTAGGGGGAATCTGGGATGGGCGTTCGGGTTGGGTTTGGTGCGTCCTGCAATCTTTCTACGAGTATTTTATCCTGCTGAAAGTGTGGGAACTCCGAGAAATAGAGCGTTCTACGGTGTTGCCAGCCAATACAGAAACCCCATCCCTCGCAACTGGGGAGAGCAAAAATTTAACATAAATTAACATAAACCTTAAGATATTTTCATTTATCGCAATATTTTGGCACAATAATTGGGAGTCCGAACGGGAATCGCCCGACGCAATTCCCAAAACCGTTCCTCGGGCAATGTTATAAACCCGTGACTAACTCAGAGGTACAATTGCAAGTTCCCATAGGACGAATCATGATATTCGTACTGGGATTTGCATTTTTGATGGCGATCGCGATCGCGGGGTTCGCCCATTATCGAGACTTCGATCCCTACATTCGCACTGTTATTGCGTTAGAAAAAGATATTGAGCGGGGTCAAGAAATTTTTGAGATTAATTGTGCGGGCTGTCATGGTGTCTACGCGACGGGATATGTCGGACCGAGTTTGGAGTATTTGAGCGATCGCAAGTCGGATACCCAGATTATCGGCCAAGTTATTGACGGAACGACTCCCCCCATGCCAAAGTTCCAGCCTGAAGCTCAAGACATGGCAGATTTACTAGCATATTTGAAAAGATTGTAATTGTTATTGGTTATTTGTTATTGGTTATTTGTTATGGGTTGTTTGCGATAGATTTTTATGGCGGGTCAAGTTGCTTCGGATACAGGATTTCGGCGTTGGTTTCAGCGCCTGATTGCAGCCATTTTTTTGGGCGGTCAAGTGGTGCTGCATTTGCTCAGAGCGAAGATCGATCGCCGCAATACGTTCGAACAGTGCAGTTCTGTGGGTCCTGGATCCTTGACGATCGCCCTGACAACGGCAGGTTTTGTCGGGATGGTCTTTACCATCCAAGTGGCGCGGGAATTCATCTATTTTGGGGCGGGAAGTGCCGTAGGTGGCGTTTTAGCCTTGGCATTGGCGCGAGAGTTGGCACCAGCGCTCACTGCCGTGGTTTTGGCGGGGCGAGTGGGTTCCGCATTTGCTGCTGAAATTGGGACCATGCGCGTGACGGAACAAATTGACGCGCTTTATATCCTCAAAACGGATCCCATTGATTATCTCGTGATTCCTCGGATTGTTGCCTGTTGTTTGATGCTGCCAGTATTAACGCTGCTCTCGTTGCTGGTGGGACTGACGGGGGGGTTATTGGTGGCGACTAATCTGTATGGCATTTCTCAAGCTATTTTTCTCGAATCCATCCAAAGTTTTCTCGGCGTTTGGGATCTGGTGAGTGCCATCCTCAAAGCGATCGTTTTTGGGGGGTTAGTAGCAACGATTGGGTGCAGTTGGGGTTTGACAACGACTGGAGGAGCCAAGGGGGTGGGACAATCAACGACAACGGCGGTGGTTACGTCTCTTTTAGCCATTTTTATTATCAACTTTTTTCTCTCTTGGCTCATGTTCCAAGGGACGGGTAATTCGGTGGTTGGGGGTTAGGGCTTGCTGGAAACACAGGCAGGATGCCTGTTCGACAATTTTACAACTCAAATGAACTTGCTATAGCTGTCCTTTTTACTCGAGATTTGAGATCACTAATTCGCCGAGTTTAGTTCTGTCCTTTAAGTCATCTAGCCTGCCTTCTTTTTTCGCTTGCAGTAAATCTCTCTTTAAGAAGTCGTATTCTTCAATCTCTTTGAGAATATTAATTGCCATTTCCAACTGCTTGATAGAATTCATTTGTGGAAAAATAGATAAGCGATCGCCGATCAAGCGATCGAGTTTTGCGATCGATTCTGATATCGACTCAGAACTGTTAAGTACCTTGATTTGAGCTTGTTTTTCTATATCTTTCACTTCACTCGAAGTATTAATTTCACTGGGCGGATGTTGGGCGATATGATGACGCAGGTGAATATCGGGTTGTGGAGTCAGTTTATTTGCTGCTCTTTCCGTGTAGCTCCAAACTTTTTCGTAGTCTAGACCGATAAAATTGTGGTTCAGCATTCTTTGATAGATCCCTTCCCAAACATCTTTTGTCGCATGAACGGTATTATCTTTACAATTCAAAAGTAGACGAGTTGCATCGATATATCTCGTTATAATTGTAAAATTCCGATCGATTCCTTTGGATATTTTACCGATCGCATTATCTGGATCGAGTGCTTTATGGATTTCGCCATAAATTCGATTTCTCACTTCAAAATATCCATTGATCCGTTTATCATTTTCTGGCGATCGCAATTTTTGGACGATCTCATCTAAGATTTGTATGATTTTGTCAGTATTTCGCGATCGCAATACTTTTCTTTCTCGAAGTGTTTCCCAAAATCGTTTGAGATCGATGATGATTTCTTTTACTCTGAGTTCTTGTTGGTCGATCTCCTTAATGGGTTCTAAATTCTTTTTTTTGTAACTTTTCTCGTCTTTGATATGCGCTTGGCGATCGTGAATATAATTTTTGATTCGGTTTGCCACATCCATCGCTTCTCCAAATTCATAGATCGCCCTCATATCGAGATCGATTTTCAAGTCCTCAAACAGTTTTTCTATCGCCGAGATAGCATTTGAGGCGGTTAATACACTTTTATCACACGGACTCTTTTCAGACGTTTTATCTTGCTCTACGCTCTCTTGCACTCTCGGAATCCCCGTTAAAATCGAGAAAACCAGCAAGATAATGACCCGTTTTTGTAATGGAGAGAAATAATCGGGTTTTTCTTGAGAAATAATGGATTCTGTCCACTGCAATAATAACACGATCTCCGAATTTTTCTCAACTAGGCTCAATGTTTTACGTTCGAGCATCATCAGAAATTGATTGGCTTTTGTTTCATTATGAGCAACACCCGATGCGATTAAAAATACTTCTCGCCAAGCGCGATCGGAAATGCGATCCTCGATTAACTTTTCAATTTCGTTATCTTTAGCTTGGCGATCGATATAGAGCGCGGCAAGATATTCTTGCATGGTTAGATGGGAGAAATAATAAAATCCTTCGGACTCTTTTCTAAAAATCCCCTGATCGACAATCATTTGATTGAGAATAATCTCACTCTTTTTCCCAAAGGAGTCGTCTGATAGGCTAGTACGACTAATCGATTTTTCTAGCAATACTTTGATTTTTGAGACAAGGTGAAAATCACTGAAGCAAATCCGGTCATCTTTGAAGCCATGAAACGCAATTTCAGAGAGAACTTTTTCTTGTAATTCATAGTTGATAATTAGTTTTTTGGTTTGATTGATTCCTTTTATACTAGACCATTCATAAAGCAAGAATTCTAACGCTTTTTTGTATATTTGGCTCTTTTGTTTATGCAAATCCAGTGTTTTATCATAGGCAGCGCATATCAGTGTTAAAAGTAGTGGGGTTTGGGCAAGATCTTTACAAGATATATACTCATCATCGCGAAGTTTTTCGATTAGTTTAGTAGCGTTTACTAATTTTGCTTTGTTTTCGGTCAGGTTAGACCAGTTTTCAAACCATTTATAAATCAGTTCTTCGATATTTTTTTTGCCCAGTCCGAGAATTTTAAAAGCCTTAAAATTTAGGTTGCGATCGTAGGCTTCTGTACGACAGGAGAGAATGAATTTGTTTGAGGGATATTGCTCGATGAATCCATTGATATGAGAGATGAGATTCTCTCGTTTTCCTGAAGAAACCTCATCTAATCCATCAAGCAATATTAAAAAGTTACCTTTGTTCAGGTAATGATTGCTCACTTGCTCTGCTGGAGAGATATTACATTTCTCTATTCGCTCTTGAATTGTCCGCTCAATGCAATTTATCGAATTTTCTTGTTTGGGATCGTAATTTTGTAAATTTTCTTTTGCATTATATGTCTTTAATTCGATAAAGACGGGAACTTTAACATCACCAAATTGTGTTTTTTGGACTTCTAATCCTTCGAGATATTCGAGTCCAATTCTTTGCAAAAATGTGGATTTTCCCATCCCTGGCTCGCCTAGGATAGCCAGTCCCGATAATTCTCCATTTCTAGCATCGATTATTTTTTCATAATTTTTTATAACATCAAAACCTTTCTTTGCTTTAAATCGTTCGTCTCGTTTGCGCTCAAAATACGAATCTTTTAGCTTTTTATTTCTAGCTTTTTTAAGTTTTGAATGAAGCGTGAGCAAAGATAGCGATCGAAAAGGAATCAGTAAAGGAGCGACAAAGATTGCATCAAGGTTAAAGGGGTGCATCAGCGATAGGTCTGAGGCTTTTTGTTTCGAAAAGTCTTTCCAGTATTGGCGATAATATTCTTGGTAAAAAATATCTTCAGAAATCATTTGTCTTTTTGGCTTCAATGAATAAAATATAAAGAAAGAAAAATAGCTTCAGGAATATTTGAAGTCAATTCACAACTCGCGATAATAAAAAAGGATTTTAAATGAGAAAACTTAACTTAGAGTAACATTCAAGAACTGATTGAGTTGAGGAGGTGAATAGACCTTTCTCTATATTTTTCAGCAAGGTTAAGAGAAGTTATGTTGACAGTTTAACAAAAATAGGAATTGTTATTGGCGATCGCAGTTTGTTCGCAAATAGAAAGACCGATCGCGTTGATTTTCATTCGATTAATTCTTCGGGTTTCCTGTATTATCTTTGCTTACTTCTAGATTGCTGTCGCAACACTATCTTCGCTAGTTTCTCTCAACCGCAAGCATACCGCGATCGCCGTCTAATTCTGCCATGACTCCTACGGGTAATGCGGCATTAACACCATCGTGACCGAAGGGCAGATCGGAGACGATGGGAACCCCCAAATCTGCGAGGCGATCGCGCAACATCTCCTCTACCGTCCAATCTCCCGGATTGCCTTCGCATTGGGAGAAGCGACCCAGAGCAATCCCGACAACCCCTTGTAATGCCCCCAAGAGTCGCCACTGCGTCAGCATGCGATCGATACGGTAAGAGGCTTCTCCTACATCTTCTAGAGCCAAAATAACGCCCTCTAACGGGGGCTGCAAATTAGTCCCCAATAAGTGGGTTGCTACGGTTAAATTGGCAGGTAATAATCGGCCTCGGGTCTTTCCCCCTCCCCATCCCCGTCCTGCGATCGCATCGATAGGACGACCTTCCAGCAGATCGAAAAGGCGTTGCACCGACCAATCCGGTTCTGCACCCAAAGTCGTCAATACGGGAGCATGAACCCCCCCACCGATATTTTCCCGCAGCAAACTCCACAAAAGTCCGGTTATATCCGAAAACCCGATCAGCCATTTACCTACTGATGACTGACTTTGCCATTGCCAATTTTCTAATAAACGCATAGTTCCGTAACCCCCCCGAGCGCAAAGAATCCCCTTGCATTCTGGATCAAACCATGCTTTTGCGAGACTTTGGCGGCGTTGTTCGTCGGTTCCAGCGAGATAGTTGTAACGCTTGTCCCAATGTTCGGTGTATTCGAGACGATAACCGCGATCGCGCCAGATGGCGACTCCTTTATCAAAGCGATCTCGTTCTTTTAAACCCCCACTGGGAGCAACAATTTTCAGTAAATCTCCCGGTTTTAAAGCAGGAGGCAACTCGATATCGGTGTTGGGTTTGGGCATGGCTAAACTTCGATGACCATAAAAAACAGCAGAGTTCAAATGTCTGCTGCTGGCAAAGCGCGATCGCATCTCCTGCGAACTTTGCTACCATTTCAAAAGATTAAATTGTTCCATATCGATCGTGTCCCGGTTGCGATAGATTGCAAGAATAATCGCCAGACCGACTGCTGCTTCTGCTGCCGCGACAGCGATCACAAACGTCGTAAACACTTGCCCCTTGATTGCTGTCGGGTCTAAAAAGTTAGAAAAACCCATCAAATTGAGATTGACGGCATTGAGAAGCAATTCCACCGACATGAGAACGCGGACGGCATTGCGACTGGTGACTAAACCATAAATACCGATACAAAATAAAGCCGCCGCTAAAATGAGAAAATACTGGAGTTGTAAGTGCATGAACCTTGAATATTAAGAGATTAAATTTCAGGAGAATTGCTGGCAATTGCTGCCACATCTCGAGGGCGTTCTGGTAATGTTAAATCGGGTTGCGGTTCTTGAGAAGTTGCAGTTGTTGCGGGGATAAAATCGCGACGTGCCAAAATAATTGCGCCCACCATTGCCATTAACAGCAAGACCGATGCGAGTTCGAACGGTAAGAGAAAATCGCTGAAAAAGTGCTTGCCGATCGTGACGAGGGTACTTGTCGTATCCACCGTTTCATCGATCGCCCAAGGTGTTGCCAAAACCATCGTTCCCAGTAAAGCAAATAAACCCGCACAAACCAGTGCCGTTGCGCCTTGACGAATCCAGCGATTTTTTACGGGGGAAAAGGCTTCTCGCTTGTTGACCAACATAATGGCAAACAAAATCAAAACATTAACCGCACCGACATAAACCAATATTTGGGCAGCCGCAACAAAATCGCCGTTGAGTAGAATATAAAGCCCGGACATACTGACGAAAACCAGGCCCAATAGAAATGCCGAATAAACAATTTTCTCGAACAAGACAACCCCTAAAGCAGCACCGATAACCAGTGTGCCTAAAACAATAAAGGCTAGATCTTGAACCCCTTCTGCTAAATTCATGTTTGGTTGTTAGTTGTTGGTTGTTGTTTCTCCCCTGCCCCCCTTAATAAGGGGGGTGTCCGGAGGACGGGGGGATCTCTTTAATTTTCCCTATTAAGGAGAGTATCCGGAGGACGAGGGGGATCTCTTTACTCTGTACCCGCAGCAGTTTCCTCTTGAATCTCTTCAGGGTGTTTCCCGGCTCTTTGGGCACCTTTGGGGAGATCGTGAGGTTCGATAACGCCTTTGGGAAGATAAGCAAATTCTCGCAGGGGCGTTACCATTGGGTCTTGAGTCACTTTGTAGGGCAAGCGTCCCAGAGCCACATTATCGTAGTTGAGTTCGTGGCGATCGAAGCTGGCTAATTCGTATTCTTCTGTCGCGGAGAGGCAATTGGTGGGGCAATATTCAATGCAATTGGCACAGAAAATACAAACGCCGAAATCAATACTGTAGTGATTGAGTTTTTTCTTTTTCGCAACTTTATCAAATTCCCAATCGACGACGGGTAAATTGATAGGACAAACGCGAACGCAGACTTCGCAAGCAATGCACTTGTCAAATTCAAAATGAATTCTACCGCGATAGCGTTCTGAAGGAATGAGCTTTTCGTAAGGGTAGTGGACGGTGACGGGACGGCGTTGCATGTGGTCGAAAGTTACGGAAAGCCCTTGACCGATATATTTTGCGGCTTGTACCGTCCCTTTGGCATAGTCGCCAACTTGTTTGAGGAATTTAAACATTTTTTTTGTTATTGGTTATTGGTTATTGGTTATCTTCCTGTCTTTTCCCCCCTTACTAAGGGGGGCTAGGGGGGATCTCTTCTCTTGCTCTCTTCCTCTTGGGAGGGGGCTGGGGGGTGAGTTAGGGATTATCGATCGCTAAAATCAGCCGCCAAAGGCGAAGGGAAAAGCTAATTTCAAAGCTGCCGTGAGGAGCAAATTAACGAGAGAAACGGGAAGGAGAAACTTCCAGCCGAGATCGAGGAGTTGATCGATGCGAACCCGGGGTACTGTCCAGCGCAGGAGAATGGCAATGAAAACGAGAAAATAAGCCTTGAGAACGGTCATGACGATCCCCAAAGAAGCCGTCACGACTTGCAACCAAGGGGTAGTTTCACTCACTCCCAACCATCCCGCCAACTTATCGAGGGGAATGGGGAATTCCCAACCGCCGAGATAGAGAATGGCAACAACTAACGCAGAAAGAACCAAATTGATATAAGAACCCACATAGAAGAGTGCAAAACGCATCCCCATATATTCCGTTTGATATCCCGCAACCAATTCTTCTTCTGCTTCGGGTAAATCGAAAGGAAGACGTTCGCATTCTGCCAGCGCAGCGATCCAGAAGATCAGGAAACCCACGGGTTGCCGCCAGATGTTCCAGCCTAAAATGCCATAGCCAGATTGCTGTTGGACGATATCAATGGTGCTGAGGCTGTTGGACATCATCACCACTGCCAGTACGGCTAAGGCAAGGGGGATTTCATAG
This sequence comes from Cyanobacteria bacterium P01_E01_bin.42, assembly GCA_039194995.1. GTDB lineage: Bacteria > Cyanobacteriota > Cyanobacteriia > Cyanobacteriales > Spirulinaceae > CCY15215. Next base: position 77,072 of record JBCCVR010000001.1, read on the forward strand.
CTGATTGACTGAGCTGCAGCCCGCAACCCTCCCAACAGAGAATACTTGTTATTGGAGGAGTAGCCAGACATCAATAGACCGATGGGGGCGATGCTGGAGATCGAAATCCACAAGAAAATGCCGATATTGAGATCGGAAATGAGCAGATTTTGTCCGAAGGGAATGATGAGATAGGATAGAACCACGGGAATCACGACGATCGCAGGACCCAGGGTAAAGAGGAGGGGATCGGATTGGGCGGGAACGATATCTTCTTTAAATACCAGTTTCAAGCCATCGGCAACAGGCTGCAATACCCCCAAAGGACCCGCGTATTCAGGGCCGATGCGCTGTTGTACGGCGGCGGAAATTTTCCGTTCCAACCAAACCGTAACCAAGACCCCGACGACGGAGGCGATAAGAACTAATGTCATGGGGAGGGGAATCCAAAGGGCTTTTGATACCCCTTGAGACAATCCCAACCCCGTTAGGGTTTGAATAAAACTTGCTTGTAGGTCGATTCCTGAGTTCATTGGGCGATCGCGATTTTCTGTATAGTGGGACTGCTAGATTTTGAGAACCCAGCTTTAATTTAGATTGATTCTCCCATCCTAGAATACCCCAGAGGTGTAATCTTCGGGTTTGCTTTTTGGCGATCGCCCTTTCCCAATCGAAAAATCTAAGATTGCGCTAACACCTGCGCCACGCTTAAAGCGCCCCCTAATTCTTGCAACAATGGAGAAGCGATCGCTTCTTCTCCAGTAAATAAAACTTCTTCGTAAAGTCCCGCGACCAAGCTCAACACGGTAATTTGTTGTTGGATCGGATCGACAATCCAATACTCATCAATTCCTCGTGCTTGATACTGAGAGCGCTTGTAGCGATAATCTCGCTCCTCGTTGTCTCGCCCCGGGCTGACAACTTCAATAACCAATTGAGGCGGCGGCATTTCTGATGTTACCAGAGAGCGGCGAGAACCTTCTAGGATTTGTGCCAACTCCTCCGACATCACTAACAAATCTGGAATTCTAACGGTTGGCCTCGTTCCGCTTACCGATACTTCTGCTTTGGTTCTCAATCGATAAAAGGGAATACCCAACTGAGTCAAATAGACCAATAAGAATATGGCAACTCGTTGATTGATATCACTCTCACTCGGCATCGCCCGCAATCTCCCATCTTCTAGCTCATACAGCGTATCCGTCCCGTCGTCATAGTTAAGAAACTCTTCGAGGGACATCAGAGGAGGTGTGATTTCTGCGGAAAACTTCCCTCGAGGTTCTTTGATTTCTAATGTATCGGTCATGGTTGTTAATTTTCCTGCAACGCAATTTTTATTCTAAAACTTGCAGTTTTGTTACGAATGAGTTAATATCTGTCTCACTGTCAAAGAGCTTCCCAATTCTTGCAACAATGGAGAAGATATCTCTTTTTCTCCAGTAAATACGGCTTCTTCATAAAGTCCTGCGACCAAGCTCAACACGGTAATTTGTTGTTGAATTGGATTGACAATCCAATACTCATCGATTCCTCGGGCTTGGTACTGAGAACGTTTGTAGCGATAATCTCGGTCTTCTGTCTTGGTCAGCATTCCCTTGCGTCTGTCTTGGTGCGCGTTCCCTTGCGTCTTCCGCCGACGCGGGGTCGCACCGCTTTCGCCGACGCGGGGTCTGACTGCGTTTTCCCGTCCCGGACTAACCACCTCGATCGCCAAACGGGGAGGAGGCATCTCTAAGGTAACAAGAGAACGACGCGATCCTGCTATTTCAGCAACTAACTCTTCTGTAAGTACCAATAAATCCGGCAGCCTAACGGTTGTGCGCGTTCCACTGACTGTAACTTCCGTTTTCATGCTCAACTGAGAAAAGGAAATGCCCTGTTGGAGAAAATAAGCGAATAAAAAAGAGGTACTTAGTCGATTTAACTCGCTTTCGACGGTCATAATCCGCAATCTCCTATCTTCTAATTCATATAGCGCATCAGTTCCGTCGTCATAATTGAGAAAATCCTCGAAGGACATCAGGGGAGACGCGATCTCGATTTCCACTTCTAATGTATTTGTCATCGTTGCTCATTCTCATTCCAACGCCAATTTCATTGTAAGAGATTGGCTGAAATTGCCTAATTACCCCAAATTCCCAAGCGTCGATCGGCCGCTTGTTTTTGTGCTTGAGCGAGGCGATCGGCACTATTGGTGCAGGTTTGACGGTAGCGCGAATGCAATCGAGCCAAGCCGGCTCCAACCATTTGCACGTTAATATTGCGATTATTGTGGAATATTTCGACTAGAATGCGCTCCCCACTTGCGATCGCTCCTCCATTGCGATCGCGAACGGAAGACCCCACGGAAATCAGTGTACTGAGACGATTCTTTGCCGTTTGAGCGTGGGTTTGGGGTTGTCCGTTAACCCAATCTGGCGCATCGATACAAGCGAGTTGCCCGCGTACTTCCGTTGCGCCCTGTTTTAAAATTACCGTATCGCCATCAACGATGCGATGGACAGTCGCAGAGACCATTTGAGCGTGGATGGTTTGGGCGGGAAGCAGAATGAGTGAGATTGAGATCCCGGCGATCGCGGGCTGCGAATACCCCGATCTTAACACGCCAAATTTTTGGCTAACTTAAATTATTTTCAACTAACGTTGCTAATTGTTGCGCACTATCGATCGCGGCTAAGGTTGCGGCATTTTCTGCCATTTTTGTTAAGCGATCGGGAGAGTCTAATAAGTCCAAAACCTCTTTGGCTAAGAGTTCTGGGGTTAACTGATTCTGACGATAAATTAAAGCGGCTTCTGCTTCCTTAAAGGCTAGAGCATTGTAATATTGATGGTCTTCGGCGGCGAAAGGATAGGGAATTAAAATCGCAGGGGTTTTTGTGACTGCCAATTCGGTCAAAGTCCCCGCACCCGAGCGACTGATGGCTAAATTTGCCCGTTGTAAAAGTCCCGCAATATTGTTGTAAAAGGGACGAGCGAAATAATGGGGGTGTTGAAAACTCTCTGCATCCGGATCGCGATCGCCTGTCAGATGCACCAAATACGCCCCAGAATCCAGCCAAGTTTGCGCGCAATCCCTCACCAATTGATTCAACGCGACCGCCCCTTGAGAGCCGCCCATGACGACGATTAGAGGCGCATCTGAGGGAATGGGAAAATCATCGAGGTTTTGAGGACTGAGAAAGGTTTCTCGGACGGGGGTACTAATCCAGATGGTTTTAGCTTTGGGGAGGGATTTCGCCGCCATTTCAAAGCCGATCGCCACTTGCGTGCAAAAGGGAGCGAGTAATTTGGTCACTTTCCCCGGAATAGCATTGGATTCGTGAATAATCACTGGAATGCCGCACCATCGCGCCGCTAAAATTGCCGGAGCCGCAATATATCCCCCCGTCGTGAACACGACATCGGTTTCTAATTGTTTGAATAATTTTCGGACTTTAAAAACAGCACTAATCAAACGATAAAGCACCAAGATAGATTTAAGTCCGCGCGATTGAAAGCCCTCGACATTGACGATATGCAAGGGATAATCTTTGACGAGAGATTGTTCGAGGCGACCCGGTACTCCGATCCAGTCAATTTGCCAATCGGACAAGCGTTCTGCAACAGCTAAGGCAGGGAAGAGATGACCGCCAGTTCCGCTAGCGGCGATCGACAGGCGCGGGGAAGTTTCGGACACAGGGATTGAGATTTTGTTATAACGGATAGATGGTTGTATTACAACCTATCATCCAATGGTCAGTTTTGAACGAGTGGGGAGTCAAAGACAAACAATGTTAAAAATGGGCTGGCGAATTTTACTGGCAACGGGACTAAGTTTAGGATTAAGTTTGGGGGTGGGTTTGAGGTCTAGCGCCCAAGACCAGTATCCTCGCAATACCCCCCCAGAATTGCAAGCATATCTAACTCGGCTGGAGAATGCAGCCAATCGCCACGATTCGGACGCACTCATACAATTTTACAGCCCGGACTTTACGAACTCCGACGACTTAGATCGCTCTCAACTGTCGGAAACATTGCAAGCACTTTGGGAAGAATATACCAATCTCAACTATTTCACGCAGCTAGAATCTTGGGAGCAACAGGGCGATCGCCTCGTTCTTGAAACCACCACTTTTATCACCGGAACCCAGACGGAGAACAATCGCGAAATGCGAATGAAAGCCACGATCCGATCGCGCCAGTTTCTACAAGGCGAACAAATCGTGCGTCAGGATATCCTTTCAGAACGCACGGAGCTTTTAATGGGAAATCCGCCCGATGTCACGATTAATTTACCCGATCGCGTCGCCCCCGGGGAAAAGTTTAATTTTGATGCCATTGTCAAAACGCCGTTAGGCAGCGATTTACTGTTGGGTGCGGCTATTGAGGAAGAAGTAAGCGGAGATCGCTATTTAAACTACGAAGCCTTCGATTTAGAGTTACTGCAAGCAGGAGGACTCTTTAAGCAAGGAACTGCACCCGACGAAAGCGGCGATCGCTGGATTTCTGCCATTCTCATTAGTGGCGAAGGAACAATTGTGATTACCAATCGCTTGCGAGTTGAAGTAGAAGAGTAATTTGATTGTTTGTTATTCGTTTCTCCTCTGTTGGTTTCCTATTCTTAGGAGGGTAGAGGAGATCCAACTTAAGGCAGTTCAATTAAAGAAATTTTTGCGATTTAAAAACTGATTTTCAGGAACGATCTTTAAACTTGCAAAGCAACACGGAGCATGATAGGGTAACGGTCAATTCAAAGCAAAAGCCGCTCATTTTTCAATGCTCCCAAATGATAAAGATGGCTTCTCCTCTCAGTTTAGATATTCTCGATCGCTCGATTCCCCAACAGTTTCAAGCGCAAGTTCTCCGTCACGGCGATCGTCCTGCGATTCAAGATGAAAAGCGATCGCTCACGTACAAGGAATTGAATGGTTTAACCAATCAAATTGCGAGAGAAATCTTAGAAAGGCGAGGGGTTGGTGCAGAACCGATCGCGGTTTTATTAGCAACAGGAATCGAAGCGATCGCTACCATGTTTGGGGTACTCAAAACAGGAAAATTTTACATTCCTTTAGATATTACTTGGCCTGAATCTCGCCTCGCGATAATTTTAGAAGATTCTCAAAGTCAATTAATTGTGAGCGATCGCCAACAAGCGATCGATTTAGATCTCGAGGGTTTTCAAACCGAGATTTTCTGGCTTGACGATCGCGATCGTCAACTCTCTTCTGACAATTTAGAGATTCAATCTTCTCCAGAGGATCTCGCTGATATTATCTATACATCGGGTTCTTCAGGACGACCAAAAGGCGTGATGCAAACCCATCGCTACCTTATCAATCTCTCCCGGAACTATAGCAAGAGCGGAGAAATAAAAGCAAGCGATCGCTTTTCTTTAGTGTCTTCGGTGGCATTTGGGGGAGCCGTGCGGGATATTTACTCTGCGTTGTTGAATGGTGCGGCTTTATTTCCTCTGGATGTCAAACAAATAGGTTTGCATCAGTTGGGTTCGTGGTTGCAAGACAAGGAAATCACCGTTATGTTTGCCGTTGCCACATTATTTCGTCATTTTGCGGCCACCTTAAAAGGACGGGATAATTTGCCAGCATTGCGACTCATACAAATTGCCAGCGAAACCATTTATCGACAGGATATAGAACTGTTTCAGCAACATTTTAGCGATCGCTGCACCCTCATGGTCAATTTGGGGGCAACGGAAGTCTCTCCGATCCGACAATTTCCCGTTACTCGAGCAACGGTTCTTCCTAGTAATACAATCTCTGCGGGATATGCGGGATATGCGGTAGAAGGGGTAGAAGTCCTACTTTGGGATGAATTTGGCCGGGAAGTTCCCTCGGGAGAGGTGGGGGAAATTGTCGTTCGCAGCCTTATACTGACCTCGGGCTATTGGCAACGACCGGAACTCAACCAAAAGGTATTTATTCGAGATGGGAATTTCACTTATTTCAAAACCGGAGATTTAGGGCGATTTTTGTCTGATGGTTTTTTATTCCATTTAGGACGCAAAGATTTTCAGGTTAAGATTCGCGGCTATCGCGTCGAGATCGGGGAAATTGAATCAATTTTGTTAGATTTAGAAGCAGTGCGGGAAGCGGTTGTTGTAGCGCAAACCGATGGGGAAGAAAGGGTTAGCGATCGCCGACTCGTTGCCTTTCTAACTCCCAAAAATCCCCAAAATAAACCCGATTCTCAATATTTAAAAGAGAGTTTGGCCAAACGATTGCCCGAATATGCCATCCCGTCTACCTTTGCGTGGTTGAACTCTTTACCCTTAACGGCAACGGGAAAAGTCGATCGGCGATCGCTTCCCCAACTTCCTCGTTTATCTTCTGCCAATTTGGCGATCGTACTGCCTCAAACCCCGACAGAAGAAAAGTTAGCGCGGATTTGGTCGGAAGTGCTGAAACTGCCGGAAATTGGCAGAAAAAATAACCTGTTCGAGTTGGGAGGGAATTCCCTTCATGCCAGTCAAATTTTAGTCCGAGTTTCCGAACAATTCGGGATCGATCTTCCCTTAAAAACTATTTTTGATGCACCTACAATTGCTCAGTTTGCAGTTTATTTAGAATCAGCCCAAACAGGAACGACTTTGCCACCATTAGAGCCTGCACCAAAGTCGGAAAAAATACCGCTCTCCCTCTCTCAAAAACGCCTTTGGTTTCTAGATAGTTTAGAACAAAATAAATCAATTTACAACCTCCTGCGCGGATTTCGCCTGCTGGGAAAACCCGATCGTGTCTGTTTAGAACAAGCACTACAAGCAATTGTTACGCGACACGATATTTTACGCACGACTTTTCCCGAACGAGAAGGCATTCCTCAACAAGAGATCGCAAGTTCTTTTTCGGTTCATCTGAATATTGTGGACTTGCAAGATTTAGCGTCAGAACAACAAAACCTTAAAATTAGAGGAATTATTGCAGAAATGCAGGGTTTTGAGTTTAATTTGACTTGCTTGCCTTTATTTAACTTCGTTCTGATTCATTTGAGCGATCGCGAACATTATTTTTTATTCTCTTTTCACCATATTATTACCGATGATTGGTCGGTACAAGTTTTCTTAAAAGAATTATCTCTGCTTTACGAGTCATATCTGCAAAATAAACCCGCTCCCTTATCTTCCTTACCCGTTCAATATGCCGATTATACCCATTGGCAACAGCAATATTTGACTGGGGAAGCGATGGAAAAACAGCTTGAATACTGGCGATCGCAACTCACCGACATTCCCTCGCTTTTAGAGTTACCGACGGACTTTTCTCGCACTTCGATCGCAGCATTTCAAAGTGGGATTATCCCTCTCAACATCGATCGCGAAACCACCCAAAAACTGCAAGCATTGAGTCGGCGATCGCAAACGACTCTCTTTGTAACACTGTTAACGGCTTTTTCAATTTTACTCTCTCGCTATAGCAATCAAGAAGATATCGTTGTTGGAACCGGGATCGCGAATCGAAACCCAGTGGTAACAGAACAATTAATCGGCTTTTTTGTCAGCACTTTAGCTTTAAGAATTAAACTCGCCGATAATCCTACTTTTTTACATCTCTGCGATCGCGTTGCACAAACAGTTCTCAACGCTCATGCTCATGGTAACGTTCCATTCGATCGCATTGTCGAAAGCCTGAAAATTGAACGTTATCCAAACGATTGCCCCATCTTTCAAGTTTTATTTATCCTGCAAAACATTAGTCAAGAAACCCTCTTATTTCCGGATATAGAAACAGGCGTTATCGACTTGAATAAACCCACTGCTGGGGCGAATTTCGACCTAACTTTATCATTGCAAGAACGAGAGGGGGAACTCTTTGGAAAATTAGAATATAATGCTAATTTATTTACTTCAAAAACCATTGCAGGAATGGCCGATTGTTTCCGGATATTGGTAGAAGCGATCGCCGATCGTCCGGAAGAAAAACTTGCCCACTATCCCCTATTAAGTCCAGAAGAGCAACATAAAATATTGGTAGAATGGAATCGGACAGAAAGTGAATATCCCCGTCATGCCTGCATTCAAGCATTATTTGAAGAACAAGTCGCCCAGAATCCCGAGGCGATCGCTCTCATTTTCCAAACAGAAACGCTAACCTACCAAGAATTAAATCAAAAAGCCAATCGACTCGCCCATTATCTGCAAACCTTGGGAGTAGGAAACGAGAGTTTAGTGGGGGTTTGTTTAGAGCGATCGCCTCAACTTATTATCGCCCTTTTAGGCATTATCAAAGCAGGTGGAGCATATTTACCCCTCGATCCCACCTATCCCAGCGATCGTCTTGCACTCATGGTTAAAGATGCTGACGTTGAGATTATTTTAAGCGAGACAAGTCTCAGAAATCATCTCCCTAAAGTCCCTTATTCTCTCGATTTAGAAGAACGAGCCGAAGAAATTGCTCAATACTCCCCAGAAAATGCGATCGCGGCCACCCCTGCAACTTCTCTGGCTTATGTTATGTATACGTCTGGTTCTACCGGAAAACCCAAGGGAGTCAGCGTAACTCATCGGAATATCCTGCGATTGGTGAAAAATACTAATTATATCTCTTTTAATACTGACGATACTTTTCTCCAGTTAGCTTCCCCTTCTTTTGATGCTGCTACATGGGAGATTTGGGGAAGTTTGCTCAATGGAGTCCGTTTGGTACTCTTTCCCGAACGACAGCCTTCTTTAGTCACCTTGGGACGAATTTTGCGGCAGCATCGAGTGACGGCATTATTCCTCACGACTCGACTCTTTCAGTTAATCATTGATGAAAGATTGAAGGATTTGCAACCTCTACGTTTATTACTGACAGGAGGAGAAGTTTCATCGACCGCTCATCTGGAAAAATGCCGACAAGTATTACAGCACTGTCAGCTTGTCCATGTTTACGGCCCGACAGAAAACACCACTTTTACAAGTTACTACCCGATCTTATCCAAGAGAGAGCGTGTAGAATCTATTCCTATCGGTCGTCCTATTGCCAATACGCGAGTTTATATTTTAGACCCTCAAAAACAACCCGTTCCCATTGGGGTTGCCGGAGAACTCTACACCGGAGGCGATGGAGTTGCCCGAGGTTATCTCAATCGTCCCGAATTAAACGCGGAACGCTTTATTAAAAGCCCTTTTGTAGAAGGCGATCGCCTTTACAAAACCGGAGATTTGGCTCGCTATCTCCCCGATGGCAACATTGAATTTTTAGGACGGATCGATCGCCAAGTGAAAATTCGCGGTTTTCGTATCGAACCGGGAGAAATTGAGGCAGTTTTGTGCCAACATCCGCAAGTCAAACAAGCGATCGCAATCGTGCAAGAAAATGATATCGGCGACAAATCCATAGTTGTCTATGCGATCGCAAAAAAAATCTCTTTTAAACTCGAAGAATTGCGACATTTCCTGCAACAACAACTCCCTCATTATCTACAACCCAGCGCGATCGCGGTTTTAGAGCGATTTCCTCTCACAACCAATGGTAAAATTAACTTCCGTGCATTGCCCGATCCAGATTTAGAACAAAAACGAGAGAAAGAATTTATTGCCCCTCGCACCCCAACGGAAATCGCGATCGCCAATATTTTTGCTTTGGTCTTAAAACAAGAACGGGTAGGCATTGAGGATAATTTTTTTCATCTGGGGGGGCATTCCTTGCTCGCCAGTCAAGCTATTTCTCGTTTATGTCAGCATTTCGATCTAGAAATCCCGCTTAAACTCTTATTCGAGCAACCAATTTTAGAAGATTTGGCGCGATCGGTGGACGCAATGCGATCGGATCGGCAAACTGCTTTACCCCTCATCCCCCCCATTCTCCCTCGTTCGATTTCGCAAGAGACAAAAATACCACTATCTTTTGCCCAAGAGGATATTTGGTTGGATCTGCAAAACAATCCCGATCCTTCTATCTACAATAGCGGTGTAAATTTACGGTTTGCAGAAACACTTTCGCCGGAAATCTTAACAAGAAGTATCAATGAAATTATTAAACGTCATGAAATTCTCCGGACGACCTTTCCCTTAGTTGAAGATCGCCCCGTGCAAGCGATCGTGCCTGATATGAAACTCTCTTTAAAAATTGTTCGCTTGCAAGATATCCCCCCAACAGAGCGAGAAGCTGAAGCCTTAAAAATTACCCGACGAGAGCGCAAACAGCCCTTTGATTTAACCCTCAGTCCGTTAATTAGGATTGTTTTATTGCAATTATCTTCAGCAGAGAATTGGCTGTTAATTTCCATGCACCATATTATTACAGATGGCGGATCGATTGATATTTTCCTGCAAGAATTAGAAACGCTGTATCTTGCTTTCTCTCGCGGCTTACCTTCACCCTTGCCAGAAGTGCCATTACAGTATGCTGATTTTACACTGTGGCAACAACAACGATTGAAGGCAGGAAACTTACAAAAACAGCATGATTATTGGCTGAAAAAACTAATTCCCCCGCAACAACAACAAAAACAGTCGGAGAAAGAGTCTCAAACTCAGCTTACTAACTGCCGTGCTTCTGATTATTCTCTAGTTCTCAAAAAAAATCTTGTTGCTTCCCTAAAAAACCTAAGTCGCAACCAAAATTTTACCCTCTCGACAATCATTTTCGCGTCTCTTAAAATTCTCTTATTCAAATGCAGCAGTCAAAGGGAAATTCTCGTAATGGCAACCATTGGTAATCGCATCAATTCCGATATTGAAAAAATGTTGGGTTGTTTTATTAATGACGTAATTTTACGCTCTGAAGTTGATGAGCAACAAACTGGTTTGGAATTTTTAGATCGAGTTCGAGAAACCCTTGAAGAAGCGATTAGCAATCAGGAGATTCCTTTCCATAAAATCAAGAAATCTGTTAAAAGCAAAAGACAACTCATACTCTCGGCAAGCGTTGCCATAGAACCGCCAAGCGAAGGTTTCAAGCAAATGTCAGGATGGAGGTTTTCACCACAGCAAACTAAAACCGAATTGTGGACTCAAGAAATTCCCCTGGAGATTTATATTTCTTCACTGTCTCGCGATTCTGAAACGATCGCCATTAAAACAGTTTATAGCACGGATTTATTTCCGGGAGACGCGATTAAAAAGCTGTTTGACGACTATCAGGATATTTTACAGAAACTTGCCGATTCACCAGAAAGGAAAATAGGAAGCTGGTAAACCCATGAATCAAATGACTGATACGGAACCCACTAAAATTGATCGCTGCAAACCGAGTTTAATGAGTGCGATCTCGGATTTGTTTTCGTCTTTGCAAGGTATGGGAACATTTACGTTTATTTGGTCGGGTCAAGTCGTTTCGTTAATCGGTAGTAGCCTGACGAGTTTTGCGCTGAGTCTCTGGGTTTACGGACAGACCGACTCCGTGACGCAGTTTTCCTTACCCATCCTCTCGGCCGCTATTCCTCCCATTTTAATCGGGCCGATCGCCGGAGTTTATGTCGATCGCTGGAGTCGTCGTCAGACGATGATGATTAGCGATTTTTGTGCGGGTTTATGTACCTTACTCGTGGCTTGGCTGTATCTGAGTGGTAATTTAGAAATTTGGCATATTTGTTTGACGAATGTAGCGCGATCGAGTTTCAGTACCTTTCAAGGATTGGCTTATTCTGCGGCTACTACGCTACTGGTGCCGAAAGCTAATCTTGCTCGTGCGAGTGGTATGGTCTTTACCGGAGAAGCCCTCTCGGATTTAATTGCGCCGACCTTAGCCGTAACCCTATTGGCGATCGCCCAATTGCCCGGAATTATTGCGATCGATTTTTTGACTTTAATTTTTGCCTTGGGATCTCTGGCGATCGCGAACTTTCCCGAAATTTCCAGCGCGATCGAACAAACTGAGGAAGAATCATTTATCCAGAAACTAACTTATGGTGGATACTATTTCTGGCAGCGTCCCGGTCTTTTGGGACTGGTTGCTTTTATTGCTTTCTGTAATTTCCTCGTGGGTGCAACGGAAATTCTTGATGTGCCTTTAATCCTTTCTTTTGCCTCAATAACAACTTTGGGAATTGTATTTTCTTGTGCCAATGTAGGAATGTTGCTTGGGGGAATACTGATGGCAATCTGGGGCGGTTTTAACAATCAAATGATAACGATTTTTAGTGGTATATTTTTCTTTGGGTTGTCCGTATTTTTGATGGGTCTTCGTCCTTCAGCAATTCTCCTCACTGGTGCTAATTTTTTCTTGCTTTTGATGGTTGCCGTGATTAACAGTGCCGTACAAGCTATTTATCAACGAAAAGTTGCCCCCGAAGTTCAAGGGCGGGTTTTTGCCTTTCGCCGATCGGTTGCTTTAGGGACTCTGCCTCTTTCTTATATTATTGCAGGACCTCTCGCCGATCGCGTTTTTGAACCGTTAATGAATCGCGATACCCTTGTTGCAAGGAGTATTGGCTGGGCGATCGGCACGGGACCCGGTCGCGGTATCGGTTTGCTGTTTATTTGTATGGGATCGCTCACAATTTTGGCAACAGCGATCGCTTGTTTTATTCCCCAGTTGAGAAATTTAGAGGCGGAATTACCCGATGTTATTTCAGAGGAAAATTAACTTGTTCGCTGTTATTGAAATGTGCGATACCACCGTGCCAAACGATCGGGAGAAACTCCAAAAAAGTAACCAATAATAATGATTTGATTGATAGCGGTCGTTTTCCAAACCCCTAATTTTTGCCAGCGACGACCGGAAGTGAGAACAGCATGAGAGATGATACGGATGCGTCCCGCTTTTCTTAAAGTGCGAACGAACTCAAAGTCTTCCATAAAAAGAAGATCGGGAAATTCACCTAACTCAAAAAAGGTACTGGTTTTGCAAAATAGCGCCTGATCGCCATAGGGAAGGGAAAAAAAACGCGATCGCCATTGCACCATCTTTTCTACCCAACGCAACGATCGCATCCTACCGTCAATCTTTAATTCAAAAGCACCGGCAACGGTTTGCGGTAGGGCGAGGGTTTCTCGTACCATCTTTGCATAACCTCGAGGCAGGCGGGTATCGGCATGGAGAAACAGCAAGATATCTCCCGAAGCGATCGCCGCCCCTGCATTCATTTGCCTCGCGCGTCCTTGTTGAGAAGTCGAGATCGCAATAACATCGCATTCTTTTGCCAGTTGTACCGTATCGTCCGTGCTGCCGCCATCAACAACAATAATTTCTATATCGGGGCTGCGTTCGATCGCCAGTAATGTCGTTTGAATCTGTTGTTCTTCATTCAAAACCGGAATAATAATATAAATCACTAGAGCGTAATGGGGAATAGGTAAAAGTAACTACGAAAATAATTTATTATAATCCCAGTCTTAGAGCGATCGCCTCGATTGCTAATATCGAGGGCAAAACAAATGATTTAACCCTTGAGTTCAAAGGATTTGAAGGATAATGTCCCACTATCGACGGTTAACCGTACCGGACAAAAACGCGATCGCTACGAGAAAATAAAAAAACGGACGCAGTTAACAAAAATTAATATTCGTCCGCTAACTGCTGAATTTAAACAAAAAAATGGCTATAAAAAACAATCCACAACGTTCATGGGGTCGTCTCATCGGTAATATTTTGTTTGTTACCGGAATTGGACTTTTAGTAATCAATATCTTTTTTCCGCAAATTTTTGCCCAGCGCATTCCCCAAGTTCCTTACAGCCTATTTATCGACCAAGTTAGCGATGGTAATGTCACTCGTGCCTATGTCGCCCAGAATGAAATTCGCTATCAGTTAAAAGGAGAAGGAGACCAAGCGGGACAAATCTTACAAACAACGCCGATTTTTGACCTGCAATTGCCCCAACGCTTGGAAAATAACGGGGTTGAATTTGCAGCCGCCCCCCCTAAGGGTAATAATTGGTTCGGTACCCTGTTGAGTTGGGTTATTCCTCCGTTAATTTTTGTGGGAGTTTTCCAATTTTTCGCGCGGCGAGGTGGAGGTGGCGGCATTCCTCAAGGGGCGCTTTCAATTAGTAAAAGTAAGGCGAAAGTATATGTAGAAGATGACGATACGAAAATTACGTTTGATGATGTGGCGGGAGTCGAGGAAGCAAAGACCGAATTAACGGAAATTGTCGAGTTTTTAAAAAATAGCGATCGCTATACTCGCATCGGGGCGCGCATTCCCAAAGGCGTGTTGTTAGTCGGGCCTCCGGGGACGGGTAAAACCCTGATGGCGAAAGCAGTCGCGGGAGAAGCGGGGGTTTCTTTCTTCAGCATCTCCGGGTCGGAATTTGTCGAATTGTTCGTTGGTGCAGGTGCCGCCCGGGTGCGAGACTTGTTCGAACAGGCGAAACAGAAAGCCCCTTGCATCATCTTTATCGATGAATTGGATGCGATCGGTAAATCTCGTGCCAGTGGCGGCTTTATGGGGGGAAATGACGAACGAGAACAAACCCTCAACCAGCTATTAACGGAGATGGACGGGTTTGCCGCAGGAGATGCGACGGTGATCGTCCTCGCCGCTACCAACCGCCCGGAAACCCTCGATCCTGCCCTCCTGCGCCCCGGACGCTTCGATCGCCAAGTTCTCGTCGATCGCCCGGATCTCCCCGGACGCTTGAAGATTTTGGAAATCTATGCGGCGAAGGTGAAAATCGATCCTGAAGTGGATCTGAAGGCGATCGCGACTCGTACGCCCGGTTTTGCGGGGGCGGATCTGGCCAATTTGGTAAACGAAGCGGCACTGTTGGCGGCGCGAAACCAGCGAGAGAAAGTGATTCAAGCGGACTTTAACGAAGCGATCGAACGAGTGGTCGCGGGACTGGAGAAGAAAAGCCGCGTCCTCAACGAGAAGGAAAAGAAAATCGTTGCCTATCATGAAGTGGGTCACGCTTTAGTCGGGGCGTTGATGCCCGGCGGCGGTAAGGTTGCCAAGATTTCCATCGTGCCTCGGGGGATGGCAGCCTTGGGTTATACCTTACAAATGCCCACAGAAGATCGCTTTTTAATGTCCGAATCGGAATTGCGAGACCAAATTGCCACGCTTTTGGGAGGTCGTGCGGCTGAGGAAGTGGTTTTCGGCAGCATCACGACAGGGGCGGCAAACGACCTGCAACGGGCGACAGACCTCGCGGAAAGCATGGTGACGACCTATGGCATGAGTAAGATTCTCGGACCCCTCGCTTACGAAAAAGGACAGCAAAATAGCTTCCTTGGAGATGGTATGATGAATCCTCGCCGCAATGTCAGCGATTCGACGGCAAAAGCGATCGATGCAGAGGTCAAAGAAATCGTCGAAAACGGCCATCAACAAGCGATCGCCATTCTGGAAAAAAACCGAGATTTATTGGAAGCGATCGCCCAAGAAATCCTCACGGATGAGGTAATTGAAGGAGATAAATTACAGGAGTTATTAGGACGAGTGCAAAGCGTCGAATTAGCTTCTGTTTAGGATTCTCTCATTTTCCTTTCGTTCCTGCGTTCTGCGCGGGAACGTTTTTTTTGTACAATCAAGGTAAGAATATACTTTCATGTCATGCCTGCTAAAGATATTTACCACGATCTTGTCGTCCGGCTTTTGATGGAAGAAGGGTGGATAATTACAGACGATCCACTCTTTCTATCTTATGGTGGGAGAGATTTATTTGTCGATCTTGGTGCCGAACGACAGGCGATCGCGGCGGAAAAAGGCGATCGTAAAATAGCAGTGGAAATTAAAAGTTTCTTGAAACCTTCGCCCGTTACCGATCTGGGAGAAGCAATGGGACAATATGGAATTTATCAAAGCATTCTCGCGGAAGTCGAACCAGAAAGAGAACTTTATCTAGCAGTTCCTCAACGAACTTATGAAACAATCTTAACCGAAAAGTTGGGTCAACTTGTTCTCAAACGCTGGCAAATTCAACTGATTGTTTTCGATGAGAAAAAAGGAGAGAGTATCAAATGGATACCTTAGAACATTACCGCGAACTCAGTCGCAATATTATCCTCAAATATGCCCAGTATAAGCCCTCCAATGGAGACATCGAACCGGAAGCAATTCTAGATTTAGAACGCGATCGCTACGAACTCATGCACGTCGGTTGGGATGGACAAAGGCGAGTACACGGTTCTGTCATTCATCTTGATATCATCAAGGGAAAAATTTGGATTCAGCACGATGGCACGAATATTTCTGTTGCTGAGGAATTGGTAGAATTGGGAGTTCCTCCAGAGGATATTATTCTTGGTTTTCATCCGCCAGATGTTCGTCAATATACTGATTTTGGAGTTGCTTGATTATTGTTTAGCCCATACAATCCAATTGATATAAAAAATACGGTCTTTAAAGTTTATGTTACAATCTAAAAAAATGAATTAGAAATCGAGGAGTTGGTAAAATGAATCCTGGAGATAATAAGGATAGCAAACCCCTCTGGAGTAGCGAACCTCTCTGGAGTGGTGAACCTCTCTGGAGTAGAGTTTTAAGGAAATTTTCTCCAGATGTTGGATTGAGAATTGTCAAACAAACTTCCGAACAGATTTCATTTGAGGCCGATCTTGAATATCCTTTTCGATCGATTGGTGTTTATTGTTTAGCGCTTTCTGTCGTACCAATACATTCAGATTTAATTGGAGAATACGATTTTTTCGATCATCCCTCTATGTATTCTTTTAGGCTTTTCTTATTTATAGCTGGAATCGTAATGCTTCTTTTTATAGCAAAAGCTAAAAGATGCACTTTAGATAAGCAAATGGATAAATTTTTAATTGAAACCAACAGCATTTTAATACCTTCAAAACGTGAATACAAGCTCTCGTTAATTAAAGAGGTTGAATTCAAAGAAGATGAAAGCGATTTTATCCTGTTCCACGATTCAGAAGAAGTCAGTAAGTTTGAAATTGTTTTTTTCTTAAAGTTCAAGGAAAATATAAGATTCAAATTTATAGATAGAAAAGATAGAGCATTTGATGAGTTTCAAAAATCACTCTCTGAGTTTATCTCATAAGATTACTTCTCTTGCTCAAAAGTTCTATAGTTTCTGCATAAAATCAAAAGTTAAAAGCGATCGCATTACCTTTCTAGCTTCTACGATTGCTACAAATACCGTAACTGATTTGCGTTTGTTGAGAGGTAAAATTTTATTAAAAAAATACACTTTCATCTACCTGAAAAAAGACTGCTAATTTTTTTGCTTGTTCGGGATCGATCGCTTTTTTTTGTTCCAATATGTCTTTAACGATATCTTCCGATCTCAAAACTGTCGCTAAATCTGGCAATGCGATCGCTTGTTGCTCCATCAAAAATAATAACATTGAATGAGGGTTTGATGCTTCTCCGGGATGATAAAAACTTTCTTCAAACTTTTCAATTAAAACCACTAGGAGATCGTAAAGTTCGTTTTCTTCTGGCGATCGCCCTTTTCGGTGCATCAGTTCTTCTACGATCGCGAGTGCTTCCTCATTTTCTGTTTCGGTTTTGATCAATCTGGGTTGGTATTGAGCCAACAGCTTTCCGTATTCTCTACGATCGAAAGTAAGGGTCATTCTTCCATTGCTCCTTATCGTACTCTGCGTGAGTTAAAATGTACTTTACTGGCGATTTTATACCAGTTATCCAGTACCTCACAACAATTGTTATGCGTAATCCCATATTCTCGTAATCGTCGATAGCTAATGACGTGCATAGAAATTTCCTTCAATCTTATCAAGAAAAAAAGCGATCGCAAGTCAAGGGAAAGCAGTGCGATCGCTATCTTTAGAAAGAGTCTGAAAAGTCGATTAGATCGAAGTTATATTTTCCAAACAGCTAATACTGGGTGCAAAGAAATATTCGCCCCCTTTCATTTTCACCCAGAGTTTAAAGGGAATGTTTTCGGTTTCTTCTTTTCCCCATTCTTTCGGCCAATTTTGGCTTCCCTCCGGCGAACCAATAACCGGATCCGGTCCCACGCCAACTTGTACGAATTTGGGCTGATTTGCCCACACTGCCTGCATGAAATTGAATTGATTTTCAATGCTGGCTTGGAAACACAAAAACAGCAAACCCGAACCTGTTTTTGGTTCGTGGGTCAAATCATTATCGCCATAGCTGATCCCGCGACGGGCAATGCGATGATTCAATTCAGTTTGTAAGGCTTGATCGTAACTGGGGGCGGAAGGAGTGCGTCCCGTATCTCCGCGAGGGTTGGTTTTGCGAATATGGGCGTGAAAGGGGCATTTCATCGCCTGCGTATCGTTCTCGAAGTTAAAATTATTAGTGGGAGTGACTGCATGAGAAGGGATATCCGCCTTCACGAGGGGTGTCCCATCTTGGAAGCGTCCCATCGTATAAGCCCCGGCTAACTCGGGTTCTACCCCCAAATCTTTGGCTAAAGAAACCACATTCTTTTTCCAACCTTTCACATTCTGTTCGAGTTTGCGATACACCAAATAGCTACCGTAACTATCTTCGGTTTGACCGTTGCGATCCTTCTCCAAAATAATGTTTAATGGTGCCCTCGGATCCCACTTGCTGAAGTCGTCATTATTCACCCGCGATCGCACGATATCTCGCTTTAAAAATAACGGTTGGCTGACTCCATCCACAAAGCCAAAATGCTCGACAATTTGCCCTTTATCGTTTCTGAGAATAAAGCCGTCTTCGCGATTAACAATTTCGGCGACTTTTCGCAAACCTTGGGTCATTTGATTGACCCCTTGCAACAAATCCACCACATCATCATCGGCCATGATAATTAAAGCGTGCAAGGTGTCTTGATAGCCTTCTTCCCAATCATCCACAGCCGGATCGCCGAGTAAATTCTTGACGGATTCGTTTTTCATGCCAAAGCGAAATGGCTCGTCTTTGGGCATTTTAAACGGTTTAATGCCTAAATATTGATACCCGTCATGGGATAATAAAAAGTTGGCAAATAAGCCACCACTTACACCTTTTTTACGATAACGGGCAGCATCATCAGATTGTTGTTTTGCCGATTTCACGTAATTTTTAGCAAAAGATTCAATCCATGCTTTAGTCGCGTCAACCCCTCCTTCTTTAAATTTCAAGAATAAGTGGACGCTATGATCCCGTCCGTGGCCGCGGAGAATATTCCCTTGTAAATCTGTTAGCAAATCCGCATACTTTCCCGGATCTTGTGCGTCGATCCCGTCCTCTAATACAACATTCAAATCTTCTTCGCTTAGGGGCATGGTGAAACTCCTTTCTTAAGGTTCTATGTAAGGGTTGGAGTCGCGTTTTAACCGCCACTCCAACTACAGATATAAACAATCGCGCGATCGCCGCTCTTTTAGGCTTCTCCAACAAGTTGAATAATCTTGGCGACGGAAGGTTTGCCGATTTCATTGACGTAGAACATCATGTAATATCCGGGAGGATACAAATCGGCGTTATCCGGTGTTGTAAATTTGATGCGAGACTGTCCCGGATTTTTGAGGGCGCTTACTTTGTCGATCGCAACTTCCGCCAAACGCTGTCCGTAATCGAAAGAATGGGTGATCGTTCCCAATTTCATCAGCACTAACGAGCCATTTTCATCGGCATTCTTAACGACAATGCGATCGCTTTCCCCATAATGCAAAACCTCGGGGGCGCGCTTGATAACCGGCCGCTTTCCGGGTTTGAAAAGATAGGGTGGACTGAATATTTCCGTCTGCCAAATTTCGGCAGGGACGAAAGGAAAAGGATCCGGCGTGCCGTTACTATCTTCCTTCGTGATGTAATAGGCGAGAGGATCTTCGTAATATTTATCGAGATCGAAATCAACGCAATTCTCTCCGTTTTTGTCGCAGACTGTTTCCACAACTTGATAGTAGACGGAAGGATCGGGATTGGGAATCACGTTAGTATACACGGTCTGAGTATACTCCTGCGATTCGGTATCGAATAAAAGCGCGCCGCGACTGGCATTTCCACCCGTTACGATCACCCGCGCGTCCGGCAATAAAACCGCACCATTGTGATAGAGACGAGGCAATCGTCCCAGATTCATAGCTTTGGTCTCGTATCCCCCGGGCGCGCTGGGATTGGGGGTCAGTAAGAGGGGTTCGTAAACGGGGTCATATTCGGCAAATACACCGCCGTTAACGGTGAGAATCTCCTTCGTGGGTAAAATGACCGCTTCATTCATGGCACGGGGCTTATCGAGGAAGTTTTCCGCGATTTCCCATTCCCCATTTTCCGTCCCGCTTGCTTCGGGAGAGATCCACCGTTCCAAACTGGTGGCAATATCGACCCCAGCGGCTTCGAGTTCTTTGTTGCGCGCGTCTTGGTAAGGACGACCGAAATTAATATCATTGGTACCGACAATGCCGCCAATGAGCAAAATATCATCGGAGTTGGGATCGTCCAACGCAGTCCCGTAAACTCGCGAGATAGCTTTGCGATCGGGCCCGAGTTCAAAATCAAGCGCGACTTCTCCATCATTGTCCTCAATGGACATTAAGTAACTTTTCTTACTCTTATGCACTTCGAGGGGAAATTTACCCGCACCATCTCCAGTAATCAACAAACGACCGTCTGGAGCCGGTAAAATGCGCGGATAGAGGTCGATACTATCGTAACCGTCGGCAATTTCAACATTAAAGGGACTAAACTCGTAGTCTCTCAAGTCAAATAATTCAAAGGTTTCTTTCTCGGGGTCGAAGAGTTCCATTGTGGGGGTAATTTGACCCGGTTTCCCAAATTTCAGCCCGGAAAAGATGGCAACTTTACCAGTGGCGAGGGGAATGAGAGAGGGATACCACCGACCCTCTTGCATTAAACCGGCGGTACTCCATTGATTGGTTTGCCAATCGAAAATATTACTTTGTTTCGAGCCTTCAAATTGCTCTCCGGGATAATAGCGGCTGCTACCACTGATAAACAGAACGTTGCCGTTGGCGAGGTGAACGTGACCGGAACAAAACAGATCGTTACTATATCCATTTTGTTCGGCAGGTGGAGAGGGAATCCGTTCGTAGGTTTCCGTTACGGGGTCGAATAAAATGCTGTTATTGACGGCGGTATTATCAGTCGTTTTAACACCATCGATAAATTTATAGCCGTCATCTGTTTTCTCAATCGTATTGCGATTGCTACTCCCATTGACCATCAGGATCTTGCCATTGGGCAAAAGAGAGGTATGGACGGATTGCATCCAATCTTCCCGGTTGGGGGGCAAGTCTACCAAATGCCATTCTCCCATTTCTTCTTTTGGACCGGTGGGATTGTAGTCCGCCGCGATCGCGCTACTATTACCGCACAATACTGAAGTGCCAGCAAAAAGTAGAGCGATCGCTAAGGAAAATACGCGTCTCGGTAAAAGCGCGAAAATTCTATCGATCGTCATGTTTCTCTAGGTGTTCTACGTCTTTTAATGGACTTGCTGCCAAATTACTACAAGCTGTAGAGTTAACCAAATTCGTGAGGAAGTTTTTAATATATCTTAATAAAGAGGTTGGCAGCCTAGAATGATAGGGGTTTATTAAAATCCCATTACGAAAAATTAGGGGGTGATCGTAAATATCCAGAAGGAGATTGAATATTAGTCCTCATTTTCTGATGGTTTTTCTTGAGGGGATGAGGTAAGCGGATTGAGAGATTGGATTCGAAATCCTGAAATTTCATAGTCTTTCGGGAGATAATTTTCTGGAATTGTAATTTGATGTCCATCCCGCACGGCAGAATAATGGGGTGAAAGAATCTCTATATCGGATTCATTGCATCGATCCTGAATGCTTTTGTGCAGTTCGGAATAAATTTCTGCCATCATTAGAGGGCGATCGGTGTAAGCATTTAATTCATAACTGACATAGAAATCATCGAGACTGGTTTGTAAAATAAAAGGGGCTGGATCGGTGAGGATATTCTGTGTCGCTAAGGCGGCATCGAGTAAGATCCGATGGACTTTTCGCCAAGGCACATCATAGCCGAGGGTGATGGTGGTATGGAGGATTAAAGGGTGAGTCTTGGGATCGTTTAAAGCCGAACTGAAATTAACAATATTGCTACTCAAAACGGTCGAGTTCGGCATGGTAATGACCACATTTTTAGTCGTCCGAATTCGAGTAACGAGGAGCGTTTTTTCGACGATATCGCCGATCGCATCGTCAATTTTAACGCGATCGCCGACCTCAAAGGCACGAGTATAAATCAAAATAACACCGCCGACAATATTCGCGATCGCGGCGGTAGAGCCAAGAGAAAAGAGCAATCCGAGAAATAAAGAAACGCCTTGAAAGGCAGGAGAACCCGCACCGGGTAAGTAAGGAAAAGCAATGACAACCGCTAAAGCCAGAATGAGAATAATTGATAGTTTATAAGTGGGTTGCGCCCACTCTCGATAAAATCCGGGGAAGGAAATATCTCCAATTTCAATTTCACTAAAAAAGAGTTTGCAGAAGCGAATCGTATAATAGGTCACAATAATAATAAAAATAACCACAAAAAGATTGGGTAAATAGACGACAAAAGCATCGATCGCGAGTTCTACCGATGCCAAAAAATAATTTAAAAGATTTTCTCCTAATTTTTGCGTCCAAGGGAAAAAGCCAAAAACTAGCGTAAAATAAACATAAAAAATACTGATAACGAGAATCAAGCGAATGAATTTCACGAGACTCATAAAAATAGTTGTTAACCAAGAAGAAGCGAATATTTCATGAACTGGAATGCTGAGGAAGGAAGTTCTTATCTCGCGATTGGATTTGAGAGCGTGGGAAATCCACGGGATTGTGCGGGCAATGAGAAACAATGTTATAATTAAGAAAATTGTAGCCGCGATGGTATGAACGACTGCTCTAATTAAATATTCTACGCTTCTTTCTTCTCGGTATTCTCGCAGGGTTTGTTTGAGAAGTTCGAGATAGTTTCGCGCTAATTGCTGGCGGGGTTGGCGTGCATTTTTAGCATCATCTTCTGTCACAGTGACAATAATTTGACTGCCAACAATAATATTAGTCGTATCTTCACCATCTTCAACTGTCATCGATTCGAGATCGAGAGTTGAATCGGCAGCAATATTTTCGATTCGCCTGCTAATGGTTGCCGCACGCTCTTGAGAGGAAAAAGAACCTACATCGGCTTGGATAACGAACAGGGACTCATTGGCAAAAATAACTGGAAAACCATCAATTTTATCTCCAGAATCCGGAATTTCTTGCGCGTGTAGAAATGGGATTATGGCGATCGCAACAATAACACTCAGGATTGCAAGGATAATTTTTGGCCAATATTTAGTCATGGTTAGTATTCGGATTGCCTTCCACCATCTGTACCAATTTTCCTAAAATCGGCTCGATGGGAGGCAATAAATATTCGCCGAGATCGAGAGTGACGGTTTTCCCTTCTAACTTGAGAAATCGCCACAGCGTGACTATTGTGACGACACCATAAACGGTGGAAATTTGATTATTTGCTTGCTGGTTAAACTTCTCTGCGGCGATCGTCGTTGCAATACATTGCCCCAACCCACTTTTAAGATCTTCTTTTTTTGCTTCAACAATAACGGCAACAGGCGCTCGAATAAATGATTGTTCTGAGGACAGACTGAGAACAAAATTGCAAGTTCCGTTTAATCCCGTTTCGGGTTCGACACTAAAATCTTCTCCGGAAAACAGGCCGATCTGTGATTTTTGTAATTCCCGAACTGCCAATAAAACAGGACAAATCAAAAGTTCCGACCGGGCTTTTTCTGTATTCAGCGCGATCGCCAGTTGTAAGTTTTGGCGAATAAACTCTTCTAAATACGGGCTGGGAGAAACTCTTCGTTCTTGAGGAAAAATATTACCCTGTTCGATTAATTTCAAGCCAAAATTATCGATCGCTTGTTTAATGGTGAATTGCCTGTAGGACATGGCATCTTAACTCACTGCAAATTCTCTAAACGAATACGGGGATCGACTGCCTTCAATAATAAATCTGCCAACAAATTGCCCAAAATCAACATCGCTGCCCCCATCATTAAACTTGCCATGACCAGATATAAATCTTGTGTCATTACTGCCTGTAAAATCAATCGTCCCAACCCCGGCCAATTAAAGAAAAACTCGGCAATAAACGAACCACTCAGTAAACTGGCAAACTCAAAACCCAAAATTGTAATTAAAGGATTCACCGCATTTCGCAAAGCATGAACGTACATCACCCGATCTTCCGATAAACCCTTCGCCCGTGCGGTTTGAATGTATTCTTGCCGGAGAACGTCCAATAAAGACCCTCTAGTGAGGCGCTGCAACCCGGCAAAACTGGTGATGCTGAGAGCGATCGTGGGGAGAATCATGTGCCAAGCAATATCAAACATTTTACCGATCGCCGGAAGTTGATTGTGATTGATACTGGTCATCCCGCCCACGGGGAGCAACGGTGAGAGAACTTGAGCGACAAAAAGCAGCAATAACGCCGTGATAAAGCTGGGAAATCCTTGACCGATATAACTGAGAATGCGCAAACCGCGATCGAGGGGCTGATTTTGCTTGACCGCCCCAATAATTCCTAAAGGTAGCGCGATCGCCCAAGTCATGATAATCGAAGAAATCGCCAAGAGGAGGGTATTGCCCATGCGTTCGAGAATGAGAGACCCCACCGATCGCGAATAGACAAAACTGCGACCGAAATCAAACCGCGTTACCACCCCCACCAACCACGTCCAATACTGCACGACAATCGGGCGATCCAAACCATATCTTGCCGTTAATTGGGCGATCGTCTCCTCGGAAATCGTCGGGTCTTCCTTGAGAATATCGAGGTAGTTTCCGGGAGCCAGTTGTACGATCGCAAAAGAGAGCGCAGAAGCCAATAGTAGAGTCAACAGCGCTTGTAATAGGCGCTTGAGGATATACTGGGTGGTTTCGCTCGTTAGGAGGGCGCGAACTTGCTTAATCAAGGAACTCTGGCGATCGCGGAATTTACTAGCAGTCATGGATTGGTTATTAGTTATTGGTTATTAGTTATTGGTTATTAGTTATTGGTTATTGGTATCTCCTCTCTTACACTCCCCCTCTTGCCTCCTCTCCGTGGCGGGGCTGGGGGTGGGTTCGGGGGCTGGGGTGTGGGTTGAGGTGGGTCGGCGATTAATATTGAATCAAACTCACAATAGGGACATCTGGAAGTTTTGTCCGCCCTTCCAAACCCGTTAACTCGATCAAAAAAACAAAGCCTTCCAAATGACCCCCACTTCGTTCTACTAGGTCGGCCGTTGCTTTTGCCGTTCCTCCCGTTGCAATGAGATCGTCTACAATCATTACGCGCTTTCCGGCTTCAATAGCGTCCTGGTGCATTTCGAGGCGATCGCTGCCATACTCTAACTCATATTCGACACTATGAACCTCTGCGGGCAGTTTACCGGGTTTGCGCACGGGAACGAATCCTGCCTCTAACTGATAAGCCAACAAAGGAGCAAAAATAAAACCGCGAGATTCCATGCCCAAGACATAATCGGGGTTAAATCCGGTTTCCCGACAGCGATCGCCTAACGTATCTATAGTATGGCGCAAGCCCTCGGGATCCTTCAATAAGGTCGTAATATCCCGAAAAAGTATGCCGGGTTTGGGAAAATCGGGAATATTGCGAATGAGCGATTGGATATCCATCAGGGACACAAAATGATAAACCTCAACAAGATGGTACACCAAGAAGTTAACGCCTGCTATTCAATGGATAGCGGTTGCCGATCGCGCTGCCAGTACATTCGAGCCAAATATTCCCAAGTATAGCGAGATCTATTATCGATTCGATCTCTGAAAAATTATCGCTTGTTTTGACGAGATCGCATGGTTTTTCAGATTAACAGAAGCATTGAGGACTTGTGCCAATTCCATCATATGAATTATGCTGCTGCGAGGTCTAGTTGAGTAAGTTAAAAGAGCAATGCGCATGGGAAATAATAGAGTTTTGTAACGGATAATTGAGACGCGATCGCAAGTTAAATCAGAATTTACAGATCGTTTCGGGTTGTACCGGACAAATCGGAGTATTACCGAGAGGATTATTTCCTAAATCCAGCAAGATTAAATTCGTCAAATCTGCAAGAGAGGTTATATCCGTGACTTGGTTGGCATTGAGATCGAGTAATATTAGATCGGTCAAATTGGTGAGAGGCGATATATCCGTGATTTGATTGTTGTTGAGATCGAGACTTTCCATCTTCGTCAGACTCGCCAAAGGGGTTATATCGAGGATATGATTGGCCTTGAGATAAAGAACATCCAAGTTAATCAGCTTTGCCAAAGGAGTTATATCCGAAATTTGGTTTTCATTGAGGTAAAGACTTCCCAAATTGGTCAGAGTTGCTAAAGAAGCGATCTCAGTAACTCGGTTTTTATTGAGATTAATCCATGTCAGTTGAGTTAAATTTGCTAAAGAAGGTATGTTTGCAATTTGGTTGTCTTCGAGCAAAAGCTGTGTCAGATCGGTCAAACTTGCTAAGGGGGAAATATTGACAATTTGATTGCTATTGAGCCAAAGTACGGTTAGATCGGTCAAACCGGCTAAAGGAGTTACATCGGTAATTTGGTTGCCATTGAGCCAAAGTCCTTTTAGATTGGTCAAACTTGCTAAAGGCGTTATATCTGTAATTTGATTTTCATCTAGGTTAAGCACTTGCAATGTGGTTAAACTTGCCAAGGGGGTAATATTTTCGATTTGGCTGTCTTCGAGGGAGAGAATTATTAAATTAGTGAGTTGTTCTTCAGCGCGATCGCACTCCTCCACTCCAGATTTCTCTAGCAGTACCCGCACCGTATATCTCGCTTCTGGCGTTAAATTCTCTTGATTCTCGCACCATTCGGCAAATGTCCAATCGGATCGCGCGAAAACGCTTCTTCCATTGATAATTGTTATGAAAACCGACAGCAAACCAGCAACAACAAGATTTTTCATTATTGAGTCTCCATTTTATCGAGTTCGCGATCCTTCCTTGTGAATAATTGAATGGATTGGATGAACGATCGCTCTTGACTTTCTGTAGCAAATCGATCGCGCTCTCATATCAGAAATTACAGATGGTTTCGGGTTGTACGGGGCAAATTGGAAAATCGCCGAGAGGATTACCCCCCAGCTCGAGCTGTTTCAAATTGTTCAATCTTACCAAAGAAGCAATATCGAGAATTCGGTTTTCATTGAGATGAAGCCTACTTAGCAGATACAATCGTGCCAAAGGAGTCACATCTACAATTTGGTTTTCATCGAGGTAAAGAGTTCTCAGAGAAGTTAAATTTGCTAAAGGCGTTACCTCTATAATTTGGTTTTTATTCAGGTCAAGCCAGTCCAGATAGATCGAGCCAGCTAAAGGAGTCACATCTACAACTTGGTTTTCATAAAGAGAAAGTGCTACCAAATTCGCTAAACCTGCTAAAGGAGCAATACTTGTAATCTTATTTTTAGCGAGATAAAGATATTGTAGATTGGTTAAACCTGCTAAAGGAGTCATATCCGTAATTTGGTTTTTGTCAAGAGAAAGACTTTCTAGATTGATTAAACCTGCTAAAGAAGTCACATCCGTAATTTGATTGTTATCGAGAGAAAGATAGCTCAAAGTGTTGAGATCCGATAAAGAAGTCACATCCGTAATTTGATTATTATTCAGTGAAAGATAGCTCAGAGTGTTGAGACCCGATAAGGGAGTCATATCCATAATTTGATTGTTATTCAGGGAAAGATGACTCAGAGCATTGAGACCCGATAAGGGAGTCATATCCGTAATTTGATTATCATTGAGGCGAAGCTGCTTTAGATCGATCGCTCCTGCTAAGGGATTTATATCTGTAATTTGATTGTTATTGAGGGAAAGATAGCTCAGAGCATTGAGACCTGATAAGGGAGTCAAATCTGTAATTTGATTGTCATCAAGGCTGAGGGATTCCAGATTATTCAAATTAGCTAAGGGAGTGATATCTGTAATTTTATTCCCGTCGAGTCCAAGCCTTTTTAGATAGGTTAAACTCGATAGGGGAGTCACATCTACGATCTCGTTTCTATGAAGGTAAAGTGCTGTTAACTCGGTAAATTTCTCCTCAGCGCGATCGCACTCCTCCGTCCCAGCTTCCTCTAGCAGTACCCGCACCGTATATTTTGCTTCCGGAGTCAAGTTTTCTTGATTCTTACACCACTCGGTAAACGTCCAATCAGATTGAGCCAAAACACTTTTTTCGTTGGTAATTGTTACGAGAACTGATAGCAAGCTAAAAATAACAATATTCTTCATTATTTATTTCTCGTTAAAACTGTGTAATTTTATCCGATCGCGTTATTCCAATTTTAGAAAAGGCTCGATTAATATTTTCCAAGCATTTGATTTCTGCTCGTATTCTTCCTCGCATCTTACGGCGCGTTCCTCCGGTAAATAATCTTCTTCAATCAGAAAATTAAACTCATTTGGATCGCTTCCATATATTAAACAAGCAATATCATAAAATCGTTGCGAACTTAAAGAATGTTCGTCCCAAAATGGAAAACTTTCTAGTGTTTGTTTTTCCTTCTGTGCTTCGGCATGAAACTGGAACATCCCGCTCAAAGCTCCAATATCATCGTCATAGACATCGAGAAGAACAAGGGTCGCAAAACCATCTACGGCATCTTCTTCTTTTCCAGTAATGGGTAGCCCATAGAGATCGACCAAGGCATGACCGAGTTCGTGAAAAAATGTGAATAAACTCGTATCAATGACTTCATCTTCAAAATCTTCGTCGGTTTCGATCTCTTCTTCAACAATAGTGAGAAAACTATCAATTAACTCGTAACACATGACAATTTCAGCTACATCAGGATAGTAATAAGCATTGGCTTCACCACAAGTATCGAAGAAAACCATAACATTAATAGGAAAGGCTAAAGCCATATTTAGTCCGTCTGCGAGGTTAGTAAAGAAGTTAGTTTCGACCAGCACTTCGCGAATCTCTTGAAATATTTTATCGTCGGTTTTTTCATAAAAAATTTTAATATCTCCATTGTCTTCGATTTTTGTGGATGTAGATATGGCTTTAAATAGTTCATCTGCGGTACAACTACTCAGCCCCACTAATAAAGCTAAGGAAAATAAACTTTTTCCCAAATATTTAGCATGCTGTTGGCAGAGTTTTCTAAAATGATTCATATTCAATGACTATATGGGTTGGCGAGTGAGTGAGTTTTTCGATGCTATTGTAGTATAGCAAGTCCATGGGAGTTGAAAACTCATAGATCGAATCATACCGAGAGCTTCAGCCTACTCTGTACTCACAAATCATTTAGAACTGCTACATATTGCCCCATGCTTGTTAAAAAATAGTACAGCGCGCGCGACTTATGAATCAAAAACCAAAACTACTTATTGTCGGCGATGGCGGAACGCCGACGGGTTTTGCTCGCATTATCCACAGTATCTTTAAACGATTAAACCCAAAATATGAGATTCATCATTTAGCGATCGGCTATCCCGGAGATCCCCACGATTATAGTTGGAAACTCTATGCAGCCGGTGCCGGGGGAGATATATTTGGCTGCAATCGCTTGGCCAAATTGGTTGAGGTCATTCGTCCCGCACTGATTCTTTTAATTAATGATATCTGGTTGCTCAATTCCTATCTGGATGTTCTTGCTAATCAGGACATCCCTGTTATTGGCTGTTGCACTCTTGAATCGCGAGGGCTGAATCCCGATGTTGTTTTAAAACTGAGCAAAATGCGTAAATTGGTTATTTTTACCCAGTTTGCTTATCAAGAATTGTCAACGGCGATCGCCCGTTGCAAAGGTGCTCGTTTTCCCAAAGATTTTCTGGAAATTATTCCTCTCGGAGTCGAGACGGAACATTTTTTTCCCCTCAATAGCGAATCGGGTATTTCTGCCAAGCAGCAGGCCAAATCTTTACTGTTAGGTCATGAAGTAGAACCCGAATCGTTTTGGGTTCTCAATGCTAATCGCAATCAACCTCGCAAACGGATCGATCTGACCATTCGTGGTTTTGCCCGTTTTGCCGTCGGTAAGCCTCCCCATATCAAACTCTTCCTGCATATGGGATTGCAGGATTTGGGTTGGAATATTGCTGAACTCGGGGCAAGATACGGGATTGAAGATCGTTTAATTTTTACCGCGACAGAAAGCAACTCGCCCCATATCTCCGATAAGGAACTGAATTTGATTTATAATGCCTGCGATGCGGGCTTAAATACCTCCACTTCTGAGGGGTGGGGTATGGTTGCTTTTGAACATGGTGCGACGGGGAGCGCCCAAATTTTACCCAAACATACCAGTTGCGAGGAGTTGTGGCAGGATTCGGCTCTCTTAATCGATCCCGTCCTCTCTCTCATCGATACCAGTCCGATGGGTTTAGAAGAACAATTCATTACACCCGATGATATTGCCGATGCGCTAGAAACCCTCTACAGCAATGGAGAAATGCGGAACAAGCTGGCGCGACAAGCCTATAAGAATGCGACGAAGTTAGAATACCATTGGGATAAAATCGCCGAGTCGTGGGATAACGCGATCCAACAGGCGATCGCCAGCACATTGAAATAAACGAGATCGTTTTAATTTTCAAGAAAGCGTGAAGTTTTGCAAATACGGAGCTTCTCAAACTGTATCGAGAATCCCTAAGCTCAGTCTGAGGCTAAATTCTCCGACCTCGAAATTTTGATTGGGATCGCGAGGACAACGGCGATCGCGGAAATGATTATTGTCATCCCAATAACGAAGATAAATATAATCGCAGATCGTATCGTCAAAATTTGTATTAGAATTTATTTTCCAAGATAAGGGATCGAGATGGATTCCTGTTAAGATCGCACCTTGAAAATTTGCATCCAACCCTCTAATGTCTGTTAGATAAGCACCATTCAAGTTAGCACCATTCAAATTAGCACCATTCAAATTAGCGCGACTCAAATCTGCATGAGTCAGATTAGCTTCTCTGAGATCTGCGCCTCTAAAATACATTTTTTCATCTTTCATTACATGATTTTCTCCGCGATTAAGACCATGCAAATTTGCTTGATAAAAGATAGATTGATTCAAATTAGCTCCCCTTAAATTCGCCTCCTCTAAATTTGCTTTTTTCAGATTTGCTCTTTCGAGATTGGCATAGCGCAGATCCGCACCACTCAGATCGGTATATTGCAGATTTGCACAGCTTAGATTGGCTTTATTTAGATCGGCACAATTCAAATTAGCTCTCCATAAGTTAATACCGCGCAAGTTTGCATACTCTAACCAAGACCAACTTAGATTAGTTTCGCTCAGATCGACATCAATAAAGTTTGTTCCTATAAGATTGCTAGAATTCAAATTCGCTCTATTCAAATTGATTTGAATCAGGCTTGCATTTTGCAAATGAATGCTATCTAAAATAGCACCACTGAGATTAATTCCCACTAATTCTGCGCGGTATAAATCGACTCTATACAAACTTGTCTCACTGAGATTAGCTTCTCTCAAATCTGCTTCTTTTAGGTTTACTTCCCATAAATCAGCTTCTCTCAAATCAGCTTCGTAGAGGTTGGCTTTGCTAAGATTCGCACCAATTAGATCGGCTTTTGTCAAGTTTGCCCCACTCAGATCCGCTCCGTGTAAATTGGCTCTGCTTAAATTAGCTTGACTTAAATCGGCTGCCCCTAGATCGGCTTTTGTGAGATTCGCCTTTCTCAAATCCACCCCTGTCAAATCGACTCCCCACAGATTGACCTCGCTCAAATCCAATTCGATCGCAGTGCGATCGCCTCGAAACAAACGTTTCAAATCTTGCGGATTTACCATCAGATTTAGTCTCTTATACGAATATTGATTTTTTATTCATTATATCAGAGAAATAAAAAAAGTTTTGCGATCGCCTCGGCTGTTTTCCCAAGCGATCGCATTTTAAAGTTATGCCTCTTTAGCCATTTCAGTATCAATTTTTGCCAGAATGTCAGATGCCATCGTATATAGTTCTTGGTGACAATTACCATTACTGGCCATCAAACCGCCCCATTGCTGGACATCTCCTTGATTGTAAAGCAATTCTTTGCCTTCAAAGCTGGTGAAATTGCCCCCTGCTTCCGTCAGGATTAATTCTGGTGCGGCAAAATCCCAATCTTTAGGGGCAGATTTCCCCGATAGGGAGATATAAACATCGGTTTTCTGTTCGAGAATCGTGGACACTTTACAGCCAACGCTACCCACAAAAAAGCGCTCTTTAAACGGAATGCGCTCTAACATTTTATTGAGACGAACATTGCGATGACTGCGACTGGCAACGAGATATAAATCTTCGATTTTATTGCGATCGCTGGCATAAATCTCCTTAATTTCTCCCGATCGCGTTTCGACTTTCGTTCCCTTGCCTTTGATGGCAAAATACAATTTATCTGTTTCGGGAACGACTACAACGGCAACTTGGGGACGACCTTGATAAGTTAGAGCAATATGAACGGCATATTCCCCGGTTTTCTCAATAAAATCCCGCGTTCCGTCGAGGGGATCGATAATCCAAACCCAATCTTTTGCCACGGGTTCTGCTCTTTCGACATCGAAGGTTTCTTCGCTGAGATAGCCAAAATCTTCCCTCGCCAATTCTTTTTGTAAATATTCGAGAATAGCATGATTGGCAGCTAAATCGGCTTTTGTGACCGGATCGCCTTGTTTATCTTTGATGTCTAAATCCGTATCGCCGCGATAGTAACGCTGTAAAACATCGGCAGCGCTCCAAGCAGCTTGGCGAGCGATCGCGCAAATTTCATCCAAACGATTTTCGATCATGATTTTTGTAATTTTCGTGTATCAGGTTATCGATCGCCAATCCAAGCTCGAGTCCCGAAAAATTGGCAAGCTCGAGTGGCAATTTTAGCAGCAGATGCCAGTGCTTTAATAAAATCCACGGTACAAATATAGTGACAAAATGCGCCGTGAAAAATATCTCCCGCTCCGAGGGTATCGACAACTGTAACCGAGGGGATGGAAATGCTGCCGCGATCGCGATCGCTCCAATATTGAATCCCCTCCGAGCCGTTGGTAATGGCAACATGAGGGATGGAAAACGCTGCTAAATACTTCGCAACCTCTTCAGCAGTCTGGCAAGCGGGGGGATAAAAATTCGCCGAACAAATGGCATAATCGACAAACGGCAAAACGCGATCGAATCCCTCCTTCCAACTCCCGCCATCAATAACCACGGGAATGCCTTGGTGTTTGGCTTCTTTGGCGATCGCTTCTCCGACTGCCATTTGATGCCCGTCGATCAACACTATGTCTACCCCTGCTAAAATCCCTGTGGGAATTTGATCTGGAGTAGCGCGAGATTTCACCGCATTCAGGGAAATCACCGCGCGATCGCCGATCCCTTCCGTGACGATAACTGACGACACTGGCGGAGATTCTACCCGTTTTGGTTCGAGATCGTACAATTGTACGTTATACTGCTGTAAATCTTCGCGAACGATCTTTGCATTAGCGCGATCGCCCAGCACTCCCAATAATCGAGCAGAATCGCCCAATGTGACAAAAGTTATGGCTGCATTGGTTGCGGGTCCCCCTGCCACAGACAGATAATCTAAAGCGACTATTTTTTCATTATTTTGGGGAAATTGTCGAACCAGATAGATAAAATCAAGCGTAATCAGTCCGACAAAAAGACCGCAATGTTTCATGTAAGTCAACTCCTCATTGATAGATGGATCCAACCATTTTTTCAACGTATATTATTTTTTAAGAAAAACTTTTAGGGTGCTTTAAAGAGTTATGATATAATACGTAAAATATATTCTAAATTCAATATAAAATGCCTCGCATTAACTTTCGCCAAATTCACAAAAAAATTGCACTCATCTCAATGTTACCCCTATTTGTAACAGCAGTTACCGGAGTCCTCTATCGACTTCTCCGACAGTGGTTCGATGTTGACAAAACGCAAGTTAAGTTCTTAATTCGCATTCACGAAGGACGATATCTCGGAGATATTCTAAATCCAATTTACGTTCTCTTAGAAGGATTGGGATTGTGTATTCTTTTAGTAACGGGAGCGATAATGCTATGGAAAGAAATAAAAAGTTGGTTTGTCGGGACGGCAAAATCGCCGGAAGCGCAAAAAGTGATGCAAAAACCAGCGCAAAAACCGGTGCAAGAAGGAGATTAAAAGTTCATGTCCCAACGCGATCGCTATAAAATTCTGCAAGTTTCTCCCAACGCCACTCAAGCGGAGATCAAACAAGCGTATCGACGTTTGGCCAAACAATTGCATCCCGACAGCCAGAGTGAAAATGCCAGCCACGAGGAAATCGTGCGTCTCAATGATGCCTACGAAATCCTTGGGGATCCCCAACGCCGTCAGAATTACGATCGCCAGTATAATTCGCACCATTCTAATTCTCCCTCCACCTCTTCCCCCACAAGGCCTCAGCAAACCTCCCGAGAGAAAGATACGCGACTGCACGTGTGGATGCAAGAGGTTTATATTCCCGTCCAAAGTGCGATCGATCGCATCCTCAACACCCTAGACGATCGAATTGACGATCTCGCAGCCGATCCCTTCGATGACGAACTGATGGAAGCCTTTCAAAATTATCTTGCACATTGCCGCCAAACCCTCGAGGGCGCGCAAAGAATTTTTACATCTCAACCCAATCCTGCTAAATGTGCGGGTACGGCTGCCAATCTCTACTACTGCCTCAATCATATCAGCGATGGTTTGGAGGAAATGGAATGGTTCGGACTCAACTACGACGAACATTATTTGCATTCGGGAAAAGAATTGTTTCGCCGTGCCGATCGCCTGCGAAGTACAGAGAGAACAACATTGTGAGCAAAAAAATGCCTACGTGCCAAAAACAATCCGGACTGACGCATTGCTCCTAGAAGAAAGTATCGAAGGAAGGATAAAACGAGGGATAAAACTAGCAAAAAAATGAACTGAGGATTTCCTTCCTGCTCAATCCCCTATCCTTTATCTTTGCCAAAACGCCTTTATCCTTGCCAAAACTCCTTCAGCCTTTATTCTTACCAAGCGAGATTATGGAATTACGATTAGCAACTTGTGCGAGTGGCATTTCCCCCTCTGCCAATTCTACAACTCAACTCCAAACGCAATCGGTTTTTTCTCAAATTGAAGCCAACTTGGAGCAAAGCGAAATCTATCAGCGCATGATGGCGGGATTAGAAAATCTTGCAGGAGATACCCTAGAAGCAACGCGATCGCTGCTCCAATCTTTTGGTAGAGAAGCCATTCGCGTCACCTTCCAACAAATTGCCCAACACTATCACGTTGCTCCCGATACGTTGAAAAAAAAGGTGGTTTCGGTCAAAACTAAAAGCAATAATGGCGATCGCGAAACCCAAACTTCCGTCGAACAATATTCGACCGAGTGCGTCGATCCCGCAATGCCTGCGGCTTCAGCCCTCGAAACAGTGTCCGAAGTCAAGTCTCCTATCAAAACCCCCGTTCCTTCCCCAGCTAAACCCAAATCGAAAGCGAAAGCCAAAAAGAAAGGTTCCTCCAAATTTTCCCAAAAAGCCAGCAAAGCTCAGCGCGATCGCATTTTAGCAGAGGAACGGGTCAAAATTTGTCGGCAAATCGGACAGGCATTGAAGGAAGCGCGATTGGCTCA
Source organism: Cyanobacteria bacterium P01_E01_bin.42 (assembly GCA_039194995.1). Classification (GTDB taxonomy): domain Bacteria; phylum Cyanobacteriota; class Cyanobacteriia; order Cyanobacteriales; family Spirulinaceae; genus CCY15215. The sequence continues at coordinate 112,440 of JBCCVR010000001.1, forward strand.
AGGCATCTCTTTCGGCGCGCTTTACAGTAAAACGCTCATACAGGTTTACTATATCAAAGCCCTTGAAGAAGGGGAGATCGAGCGCTTGCCAGAAGATGTGTATTTGCGGGGTTTTATTCGCCGCTTGGGGAATACGCTCGGCTTAAACGGTGTAGCTTTAACGAACTCTCTCCCCCAGCCCGTCAAAGACAATACGATCCCCTCTTGGTATACCCCAGATATTAAAGTGAACGGCCCCGCTCTTGCTTCCCCCACAACTATACAAAATTATGTCGGCTATACGGCTCTCGTGGCTGGAGCGATAGGAGGATTGAGTTGGGTTACAGCCGATCGCCCCAACCCGGAAGCCAACGTCGAATCCGAACCTCCCCCCGTAGAGTCTCAGTCGCGATCGGCACGGCACGGTAGCGATCGCGTGACGCTCTCGGAGCAATTGAATGCGGAAGTTTCTCCGCCGGAGGTGAATTAGAAGAGCATCGGAAGCATGAGGAGCGGGGAAGATGTCTTTTATCCTTCGTCCCTTATCCTTCCAGAACGAGATTATCGCGGTGGATGACGGTTTCTGCGCCTAAATAGCCTAAGATTTCGGGGATTTTTTCCGATCTCACTCCCTGAATTTGTTGGAGTTCCGCGCTGTTGTAGTTGACAATGCCTCGGGCGATGGGATGACCTTGGCGATCGCAGATTAAGACGGCTTCCGAGGCGTGAAAATGTCCCTCAATTTGACTGATTCCTGCTGCTAAGAGAGACTTGCCGCGATCGCGAATGGCTGTCACCGCGCCCTCATCTAAATAGAGCGTACCCATTGCAATTAAACCATGAGCGATCCACCGCTTGCGGGCGGTTTCGGTGCGGGGTCGGGGTTCAAATTGCGTTCCTAATCGTTCGCCTTGGAGGATCTTTTCAATATTATCGGGTTGTTGACCTCGCAGGATTGCGGTTTTTACTCCCGCACTGGTGGCAATGCGAGCCGCCGCTAATTTGGTGACCATGCCGCCAGTTCCCCAGCCGGAACCCTTGGTACTGGCGTTGACCTCCAAGGTGGCCAATTCCTCGGGGGTGACGGTGTTGATGGGGCGGGCGTTGGGAAAGGCTCTAGGATCGGCGGAATAGAGGCGATCGACATCGGTGAGTAGAAAAAGGCAGTCGGCCTCGATTAAATTGGCAACGAGGGCGGAGAGGGTATCGTTATCGCCGAATTTTAACTCCTCGACGGCAACGCTATCGTTTTCGTTAACGATGGGAATGACCCCTAATTCAAATAATTCTTTAAAGGTGTTATACGCATTAACATAACTACTGCGTTCCATTAAATCCCGTCGCGTTAATAAGATTTGGGCGATGGGCTGTTGCAAGCTGGTAAAGAAATCGTCATAGATGCGCATTAAGCGCCCTTGTCCCACTGCTGCGATCGCCTGTTTGCGGGACATGGTTTTCGGGCGATCGCTCAAGCGCAAGCGAGAACACCCCACCCCGACAGCACCCGAAGAAACTAAGGCAATGCGATCGCCCGAGTTGCGCAAGCGAGTGAGGGTTTCCACCAAGGAAGCAATGGTAGAGAGGGACAGTTGACCCGTATCGGCATGGGTCAAACTGGACGTGCCAATTTTAACAACGAGAGTCCGAGACATTTTTAATTATCGATTATCAATTCCCAGTTCATAATTCATCGGGAATAATAACAGAGATCGCTTCTGTTTTATGTTTTCGATAAATACGAAAATCACTGTCTAAAGTTAAAACGCTACTGCCTGCTATTAACTCGCTCATTCTCACCACACACGCATCGGCAAAAGACATCGGAACGGATTTATATTTCTTCATCAATTCGGCGATCGCATTAACTTCGTTATTGAAATGAAAAGGGACTTCTACGTAACCGCGACTGACTAAACCCATAATAGCATCTTCACCGCCATAAACCCTTTGCAAAAGAAAACACGCTTCACTAATCACGGCTTCACAAGTTAGAATGGGTTTCGCGATCGTTGCCCACCGATCGACAGCCCAAGTATGATAGCAATCGCTTTTGTCTAAAACTGCAACTAACACCCCTGTATCTAAGATAACGTTTCTTCGCACATCACCTTATATCCTGTTTTGAGTTCCTTTTTTCGTAAAGATAGATCGCCAACTCCGCTATCCACACAACCAATAAACTCTAGTGCTGCTGAGAGCATAGAAGTCTCTTGGCTTTCATCTTCAGTAATTTCGCGTTCGCGTCCCTGAAACTGCAAAAACTCAATAAAGTCTAAAACTGATTGTTGTTGTTGAGGTGTTAGACTTCGCAGGCGTTCTAGGATAATAGCTTCTTTATTCACTGTTTGCGTCATCGGTTTGTCCTCAAGCATGAATCTTTATTTTACCATCTGCGTAAGACGCAAGCAGTCGAGAGATGCTGACCAAGGAACGTACACCAAGACAACCAAAACCAATAAAATTTAAAACGCCAGCCGTGAGACTACTTCCCTAGGCTGACGTTCTAACTTATCTTATTTTTAAGGTCTTTATATCGGCTGACCTCATTTGTATCTTTATTAAGATGCCATAACAATTACATTTCGTTTTGTATCGTAATGTTTTCTTTATATTTCACTCCATCAAGATTTGTTTCCGTCTTTACAGTTTTGTTGCTTGCCCGTCAAAGGCGTACCGAGGAGCAGTTGAGTCAAACGCACCTCAAGAGTCCGCAAGGGGTAAGAGCGAGCGGCAATCGCGGGATCGATCATTGGTTCGACGAGGATGGTAAACATCCCCATGCGGTTGCCCCCGAGGGCATCGGTGATCAGGCGATCGCCCACCATCCCCACCCGTTCGGGGGGCAATTTCATCGCATCGATCGCGTATCTTAACTTTCTGCGAGAGGGTTTACTCGCTCCGTAAATGTAGGGTAATTGTAAAGACTTTGCAATATTGCCGATGCGAGTTTCGCTGATATTGTTACTAACCAACCAGAGAGCAGCAACGGCACGAATTTCCTCAACCCATTGCACCACCTCCGGCGAGACTTGCCGCTCTTTCAAAGGCACGAGGGTTTCATCCACATCGAGAATCAAGCCTTGCAATCGATAGCGTTGGAGAATTTCAGGGGTAATGGCGATCGCTGTATCCCCCAAAACCAAATCTGGTTGTAATAGTTTTATCATTTTGGTTATTGGTTATTGGTTGCTTGCACTGAGCGAAGCCGAAGTGTTGGTTATTGGTTATTGGTTATTAGCTCCCCCTCTTGCACTCCCCCTCTTGGGAGGGGGTTGGGGGGTGGGTTCTTACTGATTATTCGCTTCCCTCGCTTGGCGGATCGCATTCTTAGCAGCTTCGTGTTCTTCGAATGTTTGACTAAAAACGTGAGTTCCGTCGTAACGAGCAACAAAAAAGAGATAATCGGTGGGCGTGGGGGCAAGGACGGCTTGTAGGCTGGAGAGTCCGGGGCTGGCGATGGGAGTTGGGGGCAATCCAGTATTGAGATAGGTATTGTAAGGATTGGGGGTTCTGACTTGGGCATTGGTTAAAGGGCGATCGGCCGTTTGTTTGATCCCTAAACCATATTCAACTGTCGGATCTGCTTCCAAGCGGATGCCCTCATTCAAGCGCTTGAGATAAACTCCGGCAATCAAGGGGCGTTCTGTGGCGATCGCGGCTTCTTTTTCCACCAAACTGGCGAGAGTCACCCATCCTTTCAGATCGAAGGCGCTGGGTTGCGGGTTTTGTTGTTGGTAAAGGGGTAGGGCAACTTCGGCAAAGCGATCCAGCATCAAAGTCACGACCGCTTGGGGTTGTACGGTACGGTTGGGAAGTTCGTAAGTATCGGGGAAAAGAAATCCCTCGATATGGAGAATATCGGTTGGCAACCAAGGATAGCGATCGCTGGGAATTTGGCGAGTGGCTTCGATGAAAGCATCGCGAGAAAAATAGCCCCGCTCCTCGAAATATGCGCCCATCTCCTCGACAGACCATCCTTCAATCACGCGAAAGGACTTTTCTCGGACATTCCCCTGCCAAATTGTATCGGCAACTTCGGCGAGGGATTGAGAAGGAGAAAGGGTATAAGTTCCTTCTTTAAAAGAGCCGCCGCGATCTTGGAACAAGAGCCAAAATGCCCAGATATTCCACGCCCAAGAGGAGGACACGATCCCGGCGGCTTCTAAATCCGAACCAATTTGCCGAGTGGACGTATCCCCCGGAACGTCAACATCGATGCTGACGGCTTCTTCGGTGGGTGCAACGGGAGACATAGCCCAATACCACCATTGATTGCCATGCCAAGCACTCAACACCAAGACCCCCGGCAAAAGGGCTAGGGTATAGAACCATTTTAAAAAACTACCAAAATTCATAGCTTTGTTGCCTGTTGCCTATTGCCTAATCCCTAATTTTCGCGATCGAGTTCTCGTACGAGAATCTCTTGCAGTTGGGGTTGGATGTTTTGTAATTCTTCGAGGGAAAGAATTGCTACATTGCCCTCGGGGGTTTGTCTGGCGAATAAGAGAAGAGGATCGAGGGGGGTGTAAATTTCATACTCTTGTTCTTGATGGTAAAAATGGGTCAAAAATTGAAATTGTTCTGATTCTAAGGTATCGTCTTCTGTTTCGATTTCTAACGTTAAGATGTCGTCTTCATCGGGTTCGGGTAATTCTCCCGATACCGTAAGGGTATAGGCTGCCCGTTCGAGGGTGAGGTTTTGCTCGGCCAGAACGGCTTTAGCATCCTCAAAAATGCGATCGATTTCTCGATTATCTTCTACCCAAGTGGCTGCCGCATCATCGCGATCGCTCTCCCAAGCGATAATGGTGATGGGAATATCGAGGGGAAGGAGCAAAAAATAAGTCGTTCCTGCTTGAGTAAAAGAATGCTCGATGGAACAGGGCAGGCTTTGTCCGACTTCATCAGTCAGAGTAATGCTGCGGGGGGGATCGGAACTATTGTTAGGGAAAGATGGCATATGCGGTTATCAGTTAGCAGCAATCGGTTATCAGTTATCAATTATCAATTATTAACTCTTAATTATCCATCCAGCGATCGCTACTTTCCTGCAAGCGATACCAATCGTTGCCCAATTGAATGGTGATATCCGAGTTTAATTCCCCCGTACTTTCGACGAGGACTTCTCCTAAGCCTAAATCGAACTGAAGCTCTGTCGCACCATGGCGATCGCCGCGTTGGGCAATAATACGGGTCTCTCCGAGGACATTGGAAACAGAACCGCCGATAAAGAAATTACCATAACCTTGTTCGCGCAACATTTGTTTGAGGGCGGCGATCGCTTCCGGGTTGCCCGTGCTGTCTTGAATGCCGATTTTGAGGGCGGCTTTGCGGGCGGGAAGAGAATCCGCATATCCTTGGTCGAAATGCCTGGCCATCATCGTGCGGATGCGGCTGCGACTGGGTACCCAATAGCTGATTTCATTCTCTCCCGTACCGTTAAAATCTCCCGGTAACATGAGCATTTGTACGTCCTGACGGTTGGTGTGGGCGACAAATCCGGCCAAGGCGGCGATTTCTTCCACGCTGAGATTGGTATCAATGCTGGATTTGAGCACCTGAATGACATCGGGCACCCGTAAGAGGGTTGCGGGTCTGAGGGTTTGTTCGACGACCGCCCGCATTAGGGTTTGCTGGCGTTGCACCCGACCGATATCCCCGTAGCGATCGTAGCGGAAGCGCAGAAATTGCATGGATTTCTCGCCGTCGAGATGCTGTTCTCCTTGCTTGAGATCGATATAAAGATGTTGGCTGTGGTCGGTATACTTCATATTTTTGGGAACGTTGACCGTTACACCCCCCAAAGCATCAATGAGTTTCTCGACGGCTTGGACGTTAACGCGGACGTAGCGATCGATGGGAACGTCTTCTAAGAGATTGCTGATAGTCCTTGCACTCAATGCGGCACCGCCATAGTAGTTGGCTGCATTTATTTTCATTTCCCCATGCCCGTCGATAATCGTGCGAGTATCCCGGGGAATGGAAAGCACCGAGAGCTTGTAATTATCAGGATCGAAACGCACCAAGAGCATACTATCCGTCAAGCCTTCAAAGGAATCGACGAGGGCATGATAACCCAAGTTATCTTGAGGGGGATCGTCCAAATCCGACGTTAAAACTTTCGTTCCCAGTACAAGTATATTAACCGGGCGGGTCAGTTTGGGAAAGCGCAGGGATTGAGAGGCGATCGCTTCTTTTTGATTGAAGATTGCTGCCTCTTCGGGACTGAGGAGGACTTGGCGCAGGGGGGTAGCCGAGAGAGAGACTGCCAAAATTGCCCCAGCCGTGGCGGAAACGATGCCGACTGCCGTTAAGCCCAACCAAACCCAGAGCCAATGAGCGCTTTTTTGCTGAACCTTGCGCTTTTTGACTTTGCGGACTTGAGGCGATCCTTGGGGATAGCGACGAGAGTTGGGCTTTAACTTTCTTTTCACTGACACGGGTTTCCTCATGCGGCAAAAATGAGCGATCGACTTTGATTGTAAACCGTTCGTTCACTTTACGGTTTTACCGGGACGCTTCGCAATTCTTTACGCCTCGGGGATAGCGATTCCGGTTGAATTTCCTAAATTCAACTTTAATTTAGATGTTTCCGGACAATTTTTTCAGCAATTTGACTCGCCCCCGAAACCGCGATCGCTTGATGGCGAAACAGGCGAAACATCAAGACCAAACAAGTCAGGAAATAACCCGATCCCACCAAACTATTGAGAAATAGCAGGCGAAAGTGCAAAATTTCCGAGGTTTGCAGGCTTCCCAAGGCTAGCAGCCCGTAAGCAAGCAACCAACCGATCGCTAGGGTAATCGCTAAACGGCAAATTTTTCGCTCCCTCGGAGTGCCGCGATCGCTCTTCAACGTCCAAAGGGCGGGCAAAACCCCAAAAACAGGGACGAGATAGAGATATTCTTGCAGTCGTTGGAAGGGTTTTTCGTAAAATGGATCGTTCATGCTAGTAGCAAATAACGGGTAAGCGGTGAATTGGCAACTGAAACCAACCGATGATGGCTCTTTTACATTTTATTCCGAGGAGTTTGCCGAGTGTTTCCATTCCATAAGCGGGGCGCGTCAGGAAGCAGAATGTAAATATGTCGAACCCTGTCAGTTACGACAAAGGGCGAGGGAGAAGGATTGCTTGCGCTTGCTCGATATTTGCTATGGGTTGGGATATAACAGTGCGGCGGCGATCGCGGCAATTTGGTCGGCAAACCCTGCCTGTCGCATCGAACTGATTGCCTTAGAACGAGATATTAGCGTTCCTCAAGCCGCATCCAGCCAAGGCACGCTTAATTCCTTTTCTTCTCGCGATTTTCCCGTTGCTACCCTTCTCCGTGAATTTGCAGAAACTCAGCAGTTGCGATCGCCGCAATTAAAGGCCGATTTATACGTGGGGGATGCGCGATCGCACATTCAAAAGGTGGCGCAATTGAGCTTTTTGGCCGATGCAATTTTTCTGGATCCCTTTTCGCCTCCGAAATGTCCCCAACTCTGGACGGTAGAGTTTTTAGGTTGGGTGGTGCGTTGCCTCCATTCCCGAGGCAGATTGGCGACTTATTCTTGTGCGGCTGCCGTGAGAACGGCTTTGGGCAAGGCGGGTCTCTCCTTCGGGCCAACCACAGGCGCGGGACGGCGATCGCCTGGAACTATTGCCGCGTTTCCGGCCGAAGAACTCCCCTCCCTCTCGCAACAGGAACGAGAACATTTACAAACTCGCGCCTCAATTCCCTACTGCGATCCAAACTTAAACAATTCCCCCGCCCAAATTTTACAACAGCGCCAGCAAGAACAAGACGCAAGCCGTTTAGAATCAACAAGTCGCTGGAAAAAACGCTGGCTGCCGAAAAAAAGCAACTCAGACCCATCCCCCACCCCAA
>JBCCVR010000002.1:0-90082 GCA_039194995.1 Cyanobacteria bacterium P01_E01_bin.42
GCCATAGTCGGCGTTCCTTTGTAGTGTCTTGTTGTTAATTTCTCCGTTCGATATATACAGGGCTGGGCTGTATATATCCATGGATTTGTTACACAACTTTACAGGATGTCCGATTTTGCACGTATTCCTTCCATACGCCAAGGTTCATCTCAATTGGTTTGTATCGCGCGATCGGTTGTCTCGGATAAAACTTTTGAACTATTTTTTTCATACCAATTTCATACCACTTTTCCCCACTATCACAGCCGTATTGCTGGTGGGGAAGCATATTTTCCAACAATATTTTCCTCTCCCTTGACAAATTTGGGTTTGTTTTTGCTATACTAATAAACCCAAGGACGCATAGCTCAGTTGGTTAGAGTGCTACGTTGACATCGTAGAGGTCACTGGTTCGAGACCAGTTGCGTCCATTTTAAAATAACCAACAAATTAACTCTTTAAGGGAATCACTCAACTTTATATTTCTCAATATTACTCACTTCTTACTTAATTGTAGGTAATGGTGTTAAGAAGAGGGATGGAATTAACCGATTTTCCCAGAGATTTAATTTGCGAACCACCTAATTTTATAGCAAGTCTATTTGAGTTGTAAACAAATCGATGCCTAACAAAATCTTCATATTCAGGTGTGGAACTGGCATCACTTCGACAGGCTCAGTGACCACCTGCCGGTGGTTGAGAAAATTAGAAACAGGCTGGAAGCCTGTTCCACGTTTACAATTCATTTAGGTTCGCTATATCGACAAAGCCTATAATTGAGAGAGTTTTACCGCAGACTCGATACCGAACTTAAGTTTTGAACCGATCGCACCCCCGTATCGGGAAAATCCGTAAAAAAACCATCTAAGCCTTGATTCAAATAATGTTGAATCTCTGCCTCGCCGTTGTCAAACGTTACCCAGTCGGGCGAAGAATCATCCCGAAACGTCCAAGCGTGAACCTCTAACCCCAAAGCATGAGCCTCTTGGATAAAAGTGCTGGACTGGCGACCTTCCGGTAAAATTAAGCGCTTGTAAGCCCCGACCCCATCTGCATAGCGGGCAATTTGGGCGAGGGGATAATTGGGTTCTGCGGAAGTATCTTCCCAACCGCGATCGTGTCCTTGCCAAACCAATTGCACTAACTTCACGTTAAAGTCCGGATCGCCGTCCAAGATACGTAAAATCTTATCGTGAAAGGATTGCACGTAAATTGCGGCATCTTTTCGGTTGAGATTATTCTCGTTTAAAATTGCTTTTAAGGGGGGAATATAATCAAATCCCTTGGCTTCCAGAATTTGCGGATCTTTGGTTTCTGGATAGAGTCCAATGGTGTGCCCTAACTCGGTTTCCTTGGCTTTAACCAGATCGATAACTTCCTGAAACGTGGGGATTTCGTAGCGACTGTCATCGGCAGGATCGCGATCGCGGGTTTGAATTGCCCGCAGTTCCTTCAGTTCCGCCAGCGTAAAATCTTCCACCCACCAGTCGAAGCGATCTTCGGTATCGAACGAGGTTCTATCCCTGCGTTGGCGATCGGCAAACTTGGTAATCTCTGCAATATTAGTCGAATCGCTGAGATAGCGATCGTGTCTCGCGACCAAAATCCTATCTTTGGTGAGAACTAGATCTGGTTCGACATAATCTGCCCCCTGTTGAATGGCCAGTTCATAAGCCGCGAGGGTATGTTCCGGACGATAGCCACTTGCCCCACGATGGGCGATAACGAGAGGCTTTTCGCCGCTTAGGGTTTTATACTCCGTGTGCACTGCCGACGTTGGCAGTATAGTCGAGAACGCAAAGATAGCGAGGGGCAGCGAGAGTAAAGTTGCGATTGTAGATACTTTCATGGTCTCAAATAAAGGAAAATAAACGTAGGGGCGCAAGCATTGCGCCCTTAACTGAGTGCAAATCTTGCGCCCTTACTGACATTGCGTTTACATAATGCGATCGCAATTCGAAATCACTCGAAATACCTCAAGTGTCGATTATGCTTACCCAAGTCCTCGAATAGGTTGATTGGATAAGCGACGAATGGCAATGACCGCAGGTTTGGGGGGATCGTTGGCGCGTTTTCCAGGCCAGTTCGAACCGATGGGCACCTCGCGGGTTTGCATAAAATCCTCACCATCTGTCGTTTTGAGTGCATATTTGCGGGTTTCCGACTCCATGCCCTTACGAATGCCATTGCGTTCTCCCGGATGTTGCACAGCTAAGAAAAGGGTCTCCTCATCTTTCGTAAAGAACGGGCCGCAACACTCGCATTCGGTGGGTCCGATCCCAAAAGGATAGGCTTCCCCTGCACCCGATCCGGAGGTGGGAATAAACCAGATGGAATTATTTCCGAAAATCCCCAATAAATCTTTCTGGGAAATGGGTTGACCTTGCTTGAGATTGTCCTTGGTGCGACTGGGAACGGCCTTATTGTGACTGCTGGTGGACATATCCGTCACCATCCAGAGATTGCCGCCGTTGTCGACTTCGATATTATCGGGATTGGAGAAGCCCATGCCCCCTTCAGCCGGTTCTCCACCCGTGGCAAAAGCCTGCCAACGAAAGGTCATCGAAGCGGGATCCGTACCGTCTTCTTTCAAACTAACGATCCAGCCGAACTCATAGGGAAATTCTCCATTGGGTCCTTTAAAAACGCGGGTATCGGGTCCGCCATCTCCTCCAGGAGTACCGGAAGTAAAGGCAATGTACAGGGTGCCATCTTGGGCGACGATGGTATCTTCTGGGCGTGCTGTGGTGGTGATTCCCGCCGCATTGCCGGCAAAGTGAGCATCGATGAGGATCGCTCCCTGTTTCTCCACTGCCGTGCCTTCGTAGAGGTCGCCGAGGGTGCGGAATTTGGATTTCATCGCCGCCGCTTCCGCATCGCTAGTGACTTCAACGACACCGCCTGCATTGCGATCGGGGTTGGGGAACTTCACCATGCCGCCGCCGACTGTGCTGGGCATCACGGGATCGATCGCGGTATCTGGAGACAAGGGAATCCAGCGTCCGGTGCCGTCAGGATTGAATTTTGCCCCGTAAAGCATTCCATCTTCAAGGAGGCGAGAATTGGCTTTATCGGTCACATTGCGAACCGTTCCGTTAGAGACGAACTTGTAGAGGTGCCCCCCCCGGCGATCGCAGCCCGAATAGACGGCCAATTTTTTCCCGGGACGTGCCAAAAATCCGACGGCTTCGTGACGGTAGCGACCCAACCAAGTGTGCTTGGTGCCGTAATCGTTAGGGTTGGCGGGATCCACTTCGACCATCCAACCGTATTTATTGCCTGCTAAGCCAAAAGGATTGCCCTGGCCGCGAATCCTGCCAATATCGAAGGGTTTCTCGGCAGGAGGCAGGGAGGAACCATCCGCCATGACGGGTTCGGGAACGAGGTTTTGGAAGTTCTCTTCGGCACTAAACACGGTGCCCCAAGGACTGGTTCCCCCGGCACAGTTGCCGAAAGTCCCGATAATGTTACTGCCCAAACCGTCGTCGTAGCCTTTTTTGTTGCTCTTATTGAAAACGGCAACAGAGGGTCCTGTAGACTTGAGATAGCGTCCGTCTTCTAGACCGGAAACGCCTGTAATGCGGCGATCGCGATTTGAATAAGTTCTTTCCCATTGGCCGTTAGCATTGCGACGTAAGGAAATGACCCCCAGTCCCACATCGATCAGCGCTTCTTTGGCAATGTTTTGAATTTGTCCTTTTAAGGCGTTATTCGGCAGTCCAAAGGCATCGATTTCGCCTTCGCTATCGGCAAGGGCTGCGGTGACATCAGCAAAGGGAAGGGATTTATCAATGACTTGGGCATAGGTTTGCATCCAAGTTTTGCCGCTAATATACTCAAAATTAATGGTTAGATAGCCTTCATTCGGCCCGGTTTCCACAAAAGAGAGATAGTCGTTGTTATAACCAAAGCGAGAATCCCCCACGCGATCGCCCCAAGCCCCAATCACATCATAGGTATAACCGGGGGGCAAGACGACATCATCTTGAACTTGGTAGGTACTGTAGGATTCGAGTTGCTTATTACGGGTCAGATTATTAACATCGAGGGGAATAGGCAGTTTAACGGGTTGGAAACTCAAGCCATTTCCTCCAAAGGAAGATCCCGTACCAGAAAATGGCATGGAAAAAGCCTGACGCGGCGAACCTAGAGAACCGAGGGCAACACTCCCAGCACTCGCTCCCATAAATAGTAAAAAGTTGCGACGTTTAATGCTCATTAAATTTAGCTTTGAATGGTGTTCTTTCTCTCGTTTTTAGGAATTTGAGGCTGTTTGAGGCAGCGCACAACACCAAAGGCTAGATCGATTTACCTAAGAGTTGATAAATTTAAGGTAATCCTGCGGTTAAGAGTCATCGGTTAAACGGGAAGAATTTTGCTCTCTTATTCATCGATTTTTGGGTTGGCTTCTCGATTGAGCGCATAATGAAGAAAAATCTCTTCGCCGATCGCCTCACAACTCAACAGACGTAAAGATTTAGGCGATCGCAACAAAAAGCCCTCTCCTCCCACCACGCCCGGGGCATCCCTTCCCCCCACCATTAACGGGCAAATCGTCAACCAAAACTCATCGATTAAGTCTTCTGCCAGTAATGCGGCCACCAATTCCCCACCCCCTAAAATCGCCAGCCGATGCAAGCCCGAGCGATAAAGCACCTCAAAGGCCGATCGCCAGTTCTCGCCGTCTTCTAGGGCGATCGCGCGATCGAATGCGTAACGATTCTGCCATTGATTTGCCCCCGCTACAGAAGTCAGCAACCATCGGGGAATGGGTTGCCGGAAAAAACGCCAGTGAGGGTCGAGATCTCCCGAACGAGAGCAAACCACGTGAACGGGTTGAAGGGGCTTATTTGCCTCTCGCCGTTGCTGTAGGAGTTGGCGATCGCTCAAGGGCAGGGTTGTTTGATAGGCCTGCAATGTCCCCCGACCGAACAAAACCCCATCGACCATAGCAATTTTCCGTTCTAAGTGCTGCCGATCTGTCTTGGAACCAAAACGAGCCGGAGATCTGTGGCGATCGGAAATTTTGCCATCTGCCGTTGCGGCTAAAATTGCTGTTGCGTGGGGAATCTTCACGATGTTGCCAAGTTCTGTATTTCGACCTGTAGGGAATAGTCCGCTAAGGGAAAATTATTCTCCTGCAAGATAGAGTTGCCCAAATTCTTTACAGTAAATTTATGGAAATCTATAAATTCTTTAAAAAAATGCTCGATTGTGATATTTATCATTGATAACGGTGACCGCTTTGAGTACGGCCGTGGGGATCCTAGCCGCAGTTTTTCCAGCAAAAGGACACAATATAAAGAGATAATGGAAAGGGGGTGCAAAATAGCTCGAAGAATTGGGCGCGAGATTGTCCATCTTTCCATTGATTTTTATGATACAGTCTCCTTCTCTGGCGATCGCCGAGTCATTGGAGATCGGCTGCGCTTAAAATTAAGATTATGGCTTCTTTCCGTCGCATTTTACTATCGCGCTTGTTGCTGCTCAGCGTCCCCATTATTTTACTGGGGGTGAGTACGACTTACTTTGTCACCTATAGAAAAGCCCGTTCTGGATTGCTCGAAACCGCTCGCCAAAATCTGACCGAAAGTGCCATCAGAAGGGGAAAAGAAATTAGTAATTCGATTACTGCCCTCAAAACCAATCTCGTTTCTGCCAGCCACCATCCTATCTTAAGAAGTCTCGACGAGCAAGAATATCCAGAATTTTTAGCACGATTGAGCCAGCAACTCCCCACGCAAATTGAATGCTTGCAACTGATTGATGCGACTGGTCAAGAGCGCTTGGCGAACACCTGCGATCGCGAAATTTCCCAACCTTTTACCGCGATAACCTGGCCGCAACAACAAGAGAATTCTTTGCTACCTGTCTCTACTGTTAAAATTCAACCTATATTCCCAGAAAATGACCCCAATCTCGGCACAAGCTGCACAAAACAAGATGCTGGTTCTAATGCCGATCGACTCAAATTGCTGACGGGCGTTCCCATTTATAACGAAGCAGGACGATTGAACGCAATTCTAGTGGCGCGATCGGTGATTCTCGAACCCACCAAGGTAGAACCGGGTTCTCTCACAGGGAGTACGGCAATTCTCGATCGCAATGGAACGATCCTCGTCCATCCTTGTGGGGAACGAGTCGGACGCAGTATTCGCGAAGAAGTCGAGACCGATCGCAATCGCTTGCAAAGTATTTTGAGAAAAGCGCGATCGGGAGAACAAAATTTTATTCATCTCTTTTCTTTCGAGCAAAAAGGTGTTGAACTTCTGGCAGGATATACGGGTATTGTCAATCCGCTTGTGGAAGCAGAAGATGATATTTGGGTTGTGTTGACCATGACTCCTTTAAAAAATGCCCTTGCCGCCCTTGATGATATCGAGCGTGTTTTAGTAAGTTTGTTATCGAGCCTAACTTTAGGCTTGATTGTGGGAACGATCGTGACAATCTTATATGTTTCTCGCGAAATTGCCAGTCCCCTCGAGCAGTTAATCGAATCCATTCACGAACAAGATCCCCTACAATCACAAGAACCGATTCCCGATGATTTTAACATTTACGAATTTCGACAACTCGCGAGAGCATTTAATGCCGTCCTCGATGCAACGAGAAATTCTTACGAGTTGATGAATAGAACGCTAGAAAATGCGGTTAAAACTTCTTGGGATTTAAAAGAAGCCAAAAAACAACTCCAAGAATCGTTAGAAGCAGAAAGATTAGCCAACGATCGCCTCACCCAAACCCAACAAAAACTTAAGGATTCCCTACAAGCGGAAAGATTGGCCAACGATCGCTTGCGAGAATTTTTGCGATGTATGTCCGACCGATTCCGCACGCCTTTGACGGGATTAATGATGAATCTGGATTTACTCAGAGATGAAGTGCAAGATGGTACGATCGAAATCGGCAAGGAAAATGAAGAAACTCTCGAAGATGCCTATCTTTCCACCCAGAAACTCTACGATCGTCACGAACAAATTGCCCAAATGTTTTCCATTGCTGGGGAGCAGTTCAATAATCCCGATATTCAACAGGTTAATCTTACCCAGATTTTACGAGAACTGAGTGAAGAATATCAGGGCAAAATTCAGGAAAAAGGACTTGATTTTCAGAGCCGAGGTTGGCAAGATACAGAAATTTTGATTTATGCCGATCCGATTCGACTCCACGAAGTTCTCAAGGCCCTAGTTGATAATGCAGTCACCTACACCCATACGGGAAGCATTCTTTTGAATACTTATATTGAAAGCATTGAAGAGACAACAGAACCGACGGATTTGGGAAATAATAAGACGAATGGCAATTCTTTTTTTCCAACAGGACAAAGAGCTTGTATTCTTATCCAAGATACCGGAGTCGGGATTTCTCGGCAAAAGTTAGAAAAGGTTAATAATCCTTGGAAGCATAGAATGACGGAGGGGTTATCAATTGTTATTGCTCATATTCTGATGGAAATGATGAAAAGTACGATTATCTTTGATAGCGAAGGCGAAAATAAGGGAACAACGGTACAACTTTATTTTCCCACGGTTAAAAAATCATAATGTTTTGTTGTTTGTTGTTGGGAGTAGAGCTAGATAGATAGGATTTGTCCTTCTTGTTGCAGCGATCGCGTTAACGCATCCAGAATTTTAACCAGTTCTAATCCAACCCAACCCGAGGAAATGGGAGAAGGGGTTTGCGTTAGGACGCTCTCGATAAAGCGATCGCAGACTTCTCCCAAGGGTTCGCAAGCCTCGAGGGGAAGGGCTTCTTCTGACATCTCGATGGGGAGGAAGCGATCGCCTTGTTGCTCGAAACTGCCGTGTTGTAAGGTGAGGAGAGAATCTTTGCGCATCTCGTCAAAAATAAGAGTACCGCGATCGCCTACCACGGATAAGCGGCGCTGTTTGTCGGGATTGCACCAGCATAAGTGAATTTGTGCCTGAAACCCATCGGGATAGATCAATGTTGCCCAAACCAAATCGGAAAGGGGGACTTGCCGATCTTCGGCGGGCAATTCCATCCGTCCCTCGGGTTGTAACCAGACATTACCGACGGCGCGAACGCGAGTAGGCGTTTGCCCCAACCAAGTATTCAAGATACAAATATCGTGAATGGCTAAGTCCCAGAGGGCATCGACATCTTGACGCACGGGGGATAAGTGCGTTCGCGCCGCATAGCCGTAACGCAAGTTACCGATCGCACCGTCGGCGATCGCTTGTTTTCCTGCCACTACCGCCGAATTGAAGAGATAGGTATGATCTACGAAGAGTTGCCGCCCTTTTTCTGCTGCCAATTGGCATAATTCAAGACATTCTGAGGGATTGAGGGTGAGGGGTTTTTCTACAAAAACGTGATAGCCCAGTTGCAGGGCATCGCGAATAAGCGGATAGTGGGTAGAAGCGGGGGTAGCGATAACGACCGCCTCAATTCCGGGATGGGTACGCACGGACTCCCAACTTTCTGTCAAAATTGTACTCTCATCAAGATCAAACCTCTCTTGACAAGCTGCTAAATATTCCTCGTGGGGATCGACAATGGCGACTAAATGGGTTTGAGGGCGATCGGCAAAATTCCGAACTAAATGCTTGCCCCATCTTCCCACCCCTAAAACCACAATTCCCAAACTCATAATTTGTTGTTTGTTGTTTGTTGTTTATTGCTTGCACTGAGCGAAGCCGAAGTGTTTGTTGTTTGTTGTTGGCTTAGCCCCGAGCTTGTCGAAGGGCTGGTAACTTTTAGAAACGCTGCTTTGGCGGCGGCTTGTTCTGCTGCTTTTTTGGAACGTCCGGTTCCTTGACCCAAATGGCGATCTTCGAGCCAGACTTCGGCGGTAAAGCGTTCTGGGCTATTTTGAGCCTTATCCGTCTCGCGAACGCGATATTCCGGCAAAATTTTATAATTCCCTTGGGTCCATTCTTGTAATGCGTCTTTATAGTTGTAAAATGCCGGATCTTGCCGTACTTCCTTGGCTTTGACTTCTAACAGAGCATCCAACCAAGGCCGGACGAGTTTCATGGTTTGAGTGCTTAAATACAATGCCCCGAGGATGGCTTCAAAGGCATCGGCCAAGCGAGATTGACGGCCGCTGGCATTCGTTGCCGTTCCCGAAGAAACCAGCAGATAGCGTTCGATCCCGTAGGTATCTGCTAATTCTGCTAAAAGGCGATCGCTCACTAAGATCGATCGCACGGCAGTAAATTCACCAACAGGGGCATGAGGATATCGTTCCAGTAGAATTTCTGAAGCCGCCAAGCGAACGACCGCATCCCCGATAAATTCTAATTGTTCGTAGTTGCGATGGCGATCGTAGCTCGAATGAGTGAGCGCTACATCCAATAACTCGTAATTCACGGAAGCCTTGGCGGGCAATCCTAATTTTTGCACTAAAGTTTGCAGTTGTTTAGTTCGTCGCGGATCTTTCAGCATGGCAGGAGTGCAGGCATAGCAAATTCAAAGACTTGCTGAAATGGGCAAGCGATCGCAAACGCGCGATCGCTTTTAAATATGAGTTGGGAACGACGGTTTCGATCCCCCCCCAGCCCCCTTAATAAGGGGGGAGAATCTAACCTTAATAAGAAGAAAGAATCTAAAAGTCCTCCTTGATAAGGGGGATTTAGGGGGATCTAAGTTCCTACCGTCCAAGAGTTCATGTACTCGATTTGTTCGGGAGTCAAAGTATCGATCGCAATGCCCATCGCTTTCAATTTCAAGCTGGCAATTTCCTTATCGATCGCTTCGGGAATAGAGTGCAAACCGGGTTCTAATTTACCCTTGTTTTTCACCAAATACTCGCAAGCGAGGGCTTGGTTGGCAAAACTCATATCCATAACCGCACTGGGGTGTCCTTCCGCCGCCGCTAAGTTAATCAGGCGACCTTCACCCAAAACAACAACGGATTTGCCGTTGGGCATTTTATACTCTTGGGTAAAGGGGCGAACGTCTTTGACTTCCGTTGCTTTTGCGCCCAAAGATTTCAGGTCGATTTCAATATCGAAGTGACCGGAATTACAAACGATCGCCCCATCTTTCATCGCCTCGAAATGTTCGGCGCGAATGACGTGCTTGTTACCCGTAACGGTAATGAATAAATCGGCTTGGGGGGCGGCTTCTGCCATTGGCATCACCCGGAAACCATCCATAACCGCTTCAATGGCGCGAGTAGGATCGACTTCCGTGACGATCACGTCAGCACCCATGCCTTTTGCTCGCATAGCCGCACCTTTTCCGCACCAACCATAGCCGACGATAACAATGGTTTTTCCGGCGAGGAGAATATTCGTGGCGCGAATGACCCCATCGAGGGTAGACTGTCCTGTACCGTAGCGATTATCGAAGAAATGCTTGGTATCGGCATCATTGACGTTCATCGCCGGGAAAGAAAGAACCCCATCTTTAAACATGGCGAGGAGGCGCACGATCCCGGTGGTGGTTTCTTCCGTGGTGCCGATCAGATCGGGAACTTGGTCTTGACGTTCCTTAATAATCGTCGCTGTTACGTCGCTGCCATCGTCAATGATGATATTGGGGCGATGGTCGAGAGCCGTTTGCACGTGGCGGTGATAGGTTTCGTTATCTTCGCCTTTGATGGCGAATACGGGAATATCGTAATCGGCAACCAAACAAGCCGCAACATCATCTTGAGTCGAAAGGGGGTTGCTGGCAATTAGTAGAGCATCCGCACCACCATTTTTGAGGGCGATCGCTAGGTGAGCGGTTTCTGTGGTGACGTGACAACAGGCGACCAAACGAATCCCCTCAAAGGGCTTTTCGCGAGCAAATCGTTCCTGAATTTGACGTAACACGGGCATTTCCCGTCCCGCCCATTCAATGCGCTGTTTGCCTTTGGCAGCAAGGGCAATGTCTTTAATTTCGTATTTGGGCTTTGTCAGTGTTGCTGTCATTAGAACTTTATTACCAAAAAAAGTGTTTTCCAGCCTCGCCCCATCTCGGGCGATCGTTCGGCGATAGATTCGCTGATTTCGCTTCAATATTACCATGAAATTTTGCGATCGCCATGTTAAAAAAGAATATTGGCCAACGGGACAGATTAAAATGAACGATATTTCCAATCCGAACGATAAGGAAGAGGCTCTACCTTCCCCTCAACCCGAAACATTAAAATTAACGACTAAATTTGCCTTTGGTGCAGGGGATTTGGGGCCCGCAATGACAACAGGAATCTTAGTTTTTTTCTTATTGTACTTTTTTACAAATGTCGCGGGTTTATCAGCAGGATTGGCAGGTTTGATTTTAGCGATCGGCAAGGTTGCCGATGCCATTAACGATCCGTTTCTGGGCATTTTAAGCGATCGCACGCGCACGGTTTGGGGTCGTCGTATTCCTTGGATGTTGGGCGGTGCGATTCCTTTTGCTTTATTATTTCTATTGCAATGGTTGGTACCGCAATTTAGTAATGTTCCCGATATCAATCAATGGTATTTATTTGCTTATTATGTCCTGATTTCCATTCTTTTTAATTTAGCTTATACCGCCGTTAATTTGCCCTACACGGCACTCACGCCGGAGTTAACTCAGGATTATAACGAACGCACGGGTTTAAATAGCTTTCGTATGGCTTTTTCGATTGGTGGTAGCATTTTTGCGTTGATTTTGGCCCAGTTGGTTTTTCTTTCTTATCCGGACGAACCTTTCAAGCAATATTTCTTTTTAGGAATTGTGGGGTCTCTCGTGTCTGCGATCGCGATTTTGTGGTGCGTTTGTCGCTTGCAAGAACGGGGCGCGCGTTCTTTAATTCCCTATCATCAGCGCAAACTATTGGGAAAAATCTTGGCTTTCTCGGGTTTGGCAGGGATTGCCTTTAGTGCGATCGCGTTGTGGGGGCAATATTTTAATATCTTTGTTAGCATTTCCACTCTCTTGATAGGAGGATTAATTACCGCTTTTGGGTGGACGTTGATTTTTTCGCAATCGGAATCCCATTTAGTGGATGAAAAGGCGATCGCGTCCCGATCCGAATCCCAAAACAGTCCGACGATTCCGTTTAGCGAACAACTCAAGATTGTTTTTAGTACGAAACCCTTTCTCTACGTGATTGGGATTTATTTATTTTCGTGGCTGGCGATTCAGTTGGTTGCCTCGATTTTAATTTATTTTGTGGTGAGTTGGATGGGCATGAAAGAAGCTGAGTTTTCTTTAGTCGCGATCGCGATTCAAGGGACGGCCTTAATGATGCTCTTTGTTTGGAAACAAATCAGCGATCGCTTAGGCAAAAAAACGGTTTATTTTTTGGGAATGTCGATTTGGTTAGTTGCAGAAGTCCTTATTTTTTCCATTCAACCCGGTCAAGTCGGTTTATTATATGGCTGTGCAATTTTAGCGGGTTTGGGGGTATCGGTGGGTTATTTGATTCCTTGGTCGATGATGCCGGACGTGATTGAATGGGATGAGTTAAAAACCGGGCAAAGACGGGAAGGAATCTTTTACGGTTTCATGGTTTTACTACAAAAAGTCGGCTTGGCAGTGGCATTATTAATCGTCGGTCAAACCTTAGAATTCGCCGGATTTATCGAACGCTTACCCGGACAACCCATTCCCGTACAACCCGAAAGTGCATTATTTGCCATTCGTATTGCCAATACGGTTTTTCCGGCAGTCTGTTTGATTTTAGGGATGCTTTTGGCCTATTTTTATCCTATTACTCGGGAGGTTCACGCTCAAATCCGCTTGCAATTGGCAGAACGGAAACAAACACAAGATAATCGTGTTTAAGCAAAAGACAAGGAAACCATGCAACAACAAATTTATCACGCCCTCGGCTTGCATATGCACCAACCGCCGGGCAATTTAAAACTCTTAATCGAAAGCGATCGCTTTGAAGCAGAACAGATTATGCGCTGTTACGAAAGAGCAGTGCGCTATGGGGAGTTGCTCCAAGATATGGCTTGCTTGCAAGTGGGTTTTTCGGGCATTCTTTTAGAGCAGTTTCTCGACTCAGAAATGATTGAAAAATACGCGCCTTTTGTGGATATTCCACAAATGTGCGATCGCTATGGTAAAGCCAATAATATCGAGTTAATTGGCATGGGATACTATCATCCCATTTTCCCTCTCATTCCTCAACGAGATTGGCAAGATCATCTAATCCGAGGCAAAGCGATCGTCGAGAAAGCATTCGGTCGTTCTCCAACAGGATTTTGGCCGCCAGAAATGGCATTTTGTATGGAAATGATTCCCGCTTTAGTTGAAGTCGGTTATACCTATGTCGTCGTCGATGGAGTACACATTCAACCCGAAAGCGGCGTTCTTGATATTTACAAGCCCTATCAAGCTACTTATGGAGGGAAAAGTATTGCTATTATCCCCCGCGATCGCAATATTTCCAACGCCCAAGAAAGCGGCACCGATCCGGTTTGGTTCGATCGCGAAGTTCGCCAGAAAATTTCCCATTCTCCCGCACCGGATGCACCCCGTTTAATTACCACTTGGTCTGATGGCGAAAATGGCGGTTGGTTTCGCCAAATGCACGAAGAATCGGGATTTTTCGGTCACTTTTTCGCTCCATTTATCGACACAATTCGCAATAATTCGACTCCCGTGCGATCGCTAAAATTATCGGACTATTTACAAGAACATCCCCCCCAAGAGTCCGCATTCGTCCAAACAGGGGCTTGGAATGTGGGCAATACATCCGGGTTCGATCTGAGTCAATGGGCGGGTTCTGAGGCGCAAAAACAAGCCGTAGAGACGATCGTGCGAGTGAGCGATCGCTATTGGCAAATTGCGGACTCCCAAAATGATTTATCCGCAACAAATCAACAATTCTTAACTGAGGCAAGAGAATTAATTTTGGAAGGAGAAACGAGTTGCTTTCTGTTTTGGGGAGATGATTGGATTCCTCAATTATACGAGCGAACCCGTCCCGCAGAGGCATTACTAGAACGTATTGAAAGTTAGCTTATTGAAAATTCTCCGCATTAAGCGACAAGGGAACAAAACGAACGTTTCAATTGATAGTTTGGCCGCAACCGGATACCATGATTAAAGGAAATCACGCCAAATGTAGAAATTGTCATGGCAAATAGCTATACCGTTGAAATTCATCACGGTGACACGACGCAAACCCTCTCTGTTGCCGAAGATCAAACGATTCTCGATGTTGCCCTAGAAAACGGAGTCGATCTCCCTAATTCTTGCTGTGCGGGGGTTTGCACGACCTGTGCTGCTAAAATTCTAGAAGGTAAAGTCGAACAGGATGTAATGGGACTTTCTCCCGATCTGCAAGCGGAAGGATATGCTTTATTATGTTATGCTTACCCGCGATCGGATTTGAAATTAGAATCGAGTAAGGAAGATGAAGTTTACGCTCGCCAGTTCCAATCAGCATAACTGATAACTGATAACTGATAACTGAGGTGGATCTACCTTCTTTTCTGTGGCTGTGGAAAATCGCAGCATGGTCGATGGGACTGGCGATCGCGGCTTATTTGTTCTTAGCGATCGCGGGTATCTCTCTGCGCGTCTTGCGCGTGCAAAACCGTCCTTATCCCCAAGGATTGCGAGAATTTCACCTCGCGATCGGGGGAATTCTGGTGCTATTAGTCTTACTTTTACTCTCGATTGGCATTGTTGGGACATTAGGATATTACGGTAATTTGGGACATTCTCCCCACTTAATCGCAGGGATTTTAGTGGTTATCTTGGTTTTATTTTCTGCGACGAGTGCTTTGGCGATCGGCAAATGGGAGAAAGCGCGATCGCTTCATCTTCTGACTAATATCGTTCTTTTATTTGGCTTTCTCTTCGTCTCCTTTTCCGGTTGGACGATCGTGCAAAAATATTTACCCTAATTTTCTTATTGCAATCTCAGAAAAGCATTAATTCGGTTCGAGAAAGTCCGTCAGAATCTCATCAGGTTCATCGTCAAAATCGTCGTCAATATCATCCTCCACAGCGTTATCCAAAAAGGGTTGGGGAAATGATACTGCTGATGTTGTGTTGGCACTTGATGACGAGTTTGTATTCGCGATCGCTTGCTGTTGCTTCAAAAATGTTAGCGTTGTATTAAACTGGCTCAACATTTGTTTTAAGACCGCTACCTCTCCTTCTAAAGCCAGTAGGCGATCGCTAGGCTCGACATTCGTGACCCCCAAATATAAAGCGATCGCTTCTGCGATAATCTCCTCAGAGGATTTATTGCGATCGTCCGCAATTCTAGCGATTTTTTTCTGCCAATGCTGGGAGATTTGACAGGTCAAAGTAACTTGAGGATTAAAATTTTGATTCATGAGATCTCTATAAAACGAGGAATCACTTTTCCTTCCATTCATCGGGAATGTTAGCGATTCTTTCTCGACCTGTAGGAACGTGAATGGTTTTCCCCAAAGGTCGGATCTTTAGGGTACCATCAAAATAAGCGCAAACTCGGGCGATCGCTTCATTCATATATTTTACTTCTCGTTCGCACCCTACGGCTTTGCGATCGTGTTTTAAAGCGGCAATCATCGAAGATCCGACCCCCATATAAGGATCGAACACCCAATCTCCCTCATTAGTCAGGGCGAGAATACAGCGTTCTACTAATTCAATAGGGTACTGACAAGGATGAATAGTTTTTTCGGGATGCTTCGCTTTAACATTGGGGATATCCCACACTTCTTGTTCCCAATCTTGCCAAACAATTTCCCAATAATCGGAAGGGTTTTTCCCTTTGGGATTCCCCGATGGCTTACCTTTTTTGATACCTTTGTAATAGCGTTTCCCGGGATATTTGGACGGGATTCTTACATCATCTAAATTAAACGTATAGTCTTTGCTTTTTGTCATCCATAAAATTGTTTCATACCGTCCGGAAAATCGTTTGGATGCGTGCAAACCATGACCAAATCTCCAAATAATACGATTCCGAAGGTAAAAATCAAACCTTTTAAAAATATTGTAATAGAAAATATCGAGAGGAAATACTTCTCCTTTTTCAACAAAAGTACCGACTTGCCAGCAAATACTCCCATCTTCTTTCAGGATGCGATAAAGGTGTGAAATTGTTTCCTCTTGATTTTCCAGATATTCGGTAATATCGGTTGAATTTTCGTACTCTTTACCCAAATTATAAGGGGGAGAAGTCACAATCAACGAGATAGAAGAATCAGGTAAAGTTGGGAGAAAACGATTGACATCTCCGGGATATAAAACCAAATTAGCATCGGGTTTAAATCGGGTTTCAATTTTGGGCATTGAATTAAAGGGATTAGCTTGTGCCATTGAGATCGCTCAAACTTGAATAGCTGGTCTCATTGGAGGGAGAATCGAGAGAGTTAAGGCCTCGACTGGGTGCAAGAAATACTGAGAGATGTCATGCTTAGATCTTGCACGGGTAAGATCTCCGTACTTTCACTTGTGCCTTTTCTGTTTTAAGTATTCGTATTTTATTGTAAAACAAATTGTCACTTGTTTTGCGAAAAAAGATCGTAGCGTTGCAAAAGATCCCATAAAAATTCAGCAGCAGAACATCGTATCTTATCGTGTCTTGCGTTACGCCAACCGCGAATAGTCCGAGGCGATCGCCATAATTCCAAGTGCTCTACCCCCGGATCGGCATAAAAACTCTCTTCTCCGGCTCCCAACAGAGCAGAACTCCAATGGGTAAAATAGTCATGACTGAGGCGATAGATGGTAAAATCCCCTACTAGAGGTACGCCCCAACCATCGAGGGCAATTAAGGCACTCACCGTTCCTCCTTGACCCTGCCATACCGAGGCGGCGAAAATCGTGCCAACGACACCCGCACTGAAGGCAATACAGAGAAGGGAGGCGGTGCGATCGCAGTTGCAATTGAGAAAGTCGAGAATTTCAATACCCGAATAGGGTGGAATGTGGGGAGGAAGAATGAGAAGGCGATCGCGGGACAATCCCAAATTTTCAATAAAACTATCCGTCAGTTCTGGCGAGTGCATTCCGGGACAAATAAAAATTTTCATGTATGGGAAAATAAAGAAATTACTCGATTATTCTTGAGTATCGGGAAAAATTACTATTGCGATCGCGCTAAAATAAAAATGTTGGGATAAAATTTAACCAAAATGACTGATTCATTGACAATTCCGGCGATTGTTGAATCTATTGCCACCCTTTCAGAGGAAGAACGAGCGCAATTATTTGTACAATTATACGAACGCCATCTCCTAACTTCAATATCAGATGAGATGTTCAGCGAAAATGTCAGTTTTCGATCGACTGAATTGAAGCAGGAAGAACATAAGGATATATTGGATATTGCTCACGATCCTCTCGTGGGTTTATTTTCTACCGATCCGAATTTAGCAATGGAATCAGAAGATATTTTAGAACGAGAAATGACGATGCGATCGGGATGGACATGGAAAGAAGAACTTCAGTAGCCGATACGGGTTTTGTCGTTGCCTTGCTCAATAGTTCCGATCCTCAACACAAAACTGTCGTTCAAATATATGCAAAACAACGATCAATCCTTTTACCTCAGACTGTTTTTGCTGAAGTTGCCTATTTAGTAAGTCGTAATGCAAGCACAAGCAAACTTATTGATTTTCTACGAGGACTCTCAGAAAGTCGCTTTCAGATTGAAGCATTACAAGCACAAGATTTTCTGAGAGTTGCAGACATTTTAGAAGAATATACCGATAGCCGAATTGATTTTGTCGATGCAACTGTAATGGCGATCGCAGAGCGGTATAAAATAACAGTAATACTAACACTAGATCGACGAGATTTTAGTTTATTTCGGCCTCGGCATTGTGACGCATTCCAGCTTCTCCCGTAAAGAAAAATTAGTTTTACACTAATAAAACTTTTTTGTAGACAAAACAAAGAAGATGACTAGATTTATGTAAAATTTATTAATTCTCAATGCCAAAGGCTTTTTTATCTCAACACGGTCATTTTGGCTAGAAATCGCCCTAAAACCTGCTTTAATACCATCGCCGTCCACTCAATATCTGCCTGTGTCGTATCTTTCCCCAAAGAGAAACGGATTCCCGCCAGTGCCATTGCATCGTCGTATCCCATCGCCTTTAAAATGGGGCTGGGACTGAGTTTACCGCTATGACAGGCAGATCCGGCACTAATAGCAATTCCCGCGAGGTTCATCTGACGCACGATCGCTTTCCCCGTGACTTCTCCGGCGAGGGGAGAAGTTAAACAAAAACTGACATGATGGGGCAAACGATGCAGGCGATCGCCCGTTGGCACAAGATAGGGACAATCTGCTAGGCTCTCGAAGAGGAGATCTCGCAATTCTCTTAATCGAGATCTCTCTAATTCGAGATTCTGTAGAGCTAATTCTGCCGCCACGCCAAAGCCCGCGATCGGTGCGATCGCCTGTGTGCCCGATCGCAAGCCCCCTTCTTGTCCACCCCCCATGAGTAACGGAAATAACTTGACTCCCCGACGGACGTATAGCGCCCCCATTCCTTGGGGTCCGTAGAGTTTGTGACTGGAAAGGGATAACAGATCCGCGCCCAACTGTTGCACGTCTAAGGGCAAACGTCCCGCTACCTGTACCGCATCGGTATGGAATAATACGCCGCGATCGCAGGCAATGCGGGCGAGCCTTTCAATCGGTTGTAGGGTTCCGACTTCGCTTTGACCGTAAATCATGGAAATCAGAACGGTGTTGCTTTGTATGCTGGCTTGTAAGTCTTCTGGGTTGACTCTTCCTTGGGGGTTTACTCCCAAGCGCGTCACCTGCCAGCCTTGCTGTTCTAAAAATTTTACGGGTTCGGCGATCGCGGAATGTTCGACCTCGGAAATAATTAAATGTTGGGGTTGGCGATATTGGCGAGTAATGCCAAAAATTGCGAGGTTATTCGCTTCAGTTCCCCCCGAAGTGAAAGTAATCGTATTGGGATCGGGGGCATTAATTAAACGAGAAACTTTAAATCTTGCCTCTTCGAGTAAGAAAGCGGCTCTTTCTCCCCAAATATGCAAACTCGAAGAATTTCCCCATTGAGATGTTGCGACTTGTTGAACTTTCTCAGTAACTTCTTGGCGTTGGGGAGTCGTTGCACTGTAATCGAGATAAATTTGCATGATATTTGAAAAAAGAGAGACCCGATAATAATTGTCAATTACCCACTGATAACTGATAACTGGTAACTGCATTACCCGCCTGGTTTGCAAACATTGTAATCTTCATGAGAGATTACCGCTTCTGGGACGAGGAGACTACCACAGTCGCGACAAATTAGGCGATAATTGCGGGTAACGGGAATACTGATGATAAAGCGATCGTGACGAAGGCGCTTGCCGCGAAATTGGCGATAGTCTTGCTGTTCTTGGATACCACTGATTATTTTTCGCGCTTTGACGACAACGTTTTTAGGCAGATCGGTTAGATCGATAAGATCGTGGGCAAAGGTTGCTTCCCACTTTTGTTTTTCCTGTTTCTTTTTTTCTCGATCGTCTTCTTTTTGGGCACATCGGTGGCAAATCTGTCCGTATCCTTTGTGACCGCAAGGAAAAGTTTTTTTTCGTCTAGCCATGATTCTATATCATTCTTGCTCGACTGTAGTGGTATACAAATCATCTCGGCGATGAAATTACATCACTATGCAAGATGGTAGTGAGAGTTGCAGATGCTGTCTCGACAAGCGCGATCGCCTGAACGATTGCATCTCGAGCTGAGGTTGACGAAACAGCACGACCTGATTTTAAGTACATCCTCTCATTTTACGATATGAGGAAACTTTGCGCTACTCGGGCAAGTCGTTTTTTATCTTAAGAAATTGACAAGGGGGAAGACCCCAGCAACGGGCAATTATAGATAGGTTAAAAAAGATTTGGGAACGATCTTCAACTCTCCAGACAAACAGCGATCGCGAGGAATCCACAAGGCTTTTTTTTCACGTTTCCCTTCATTAAAGAAAATTTCTTCGCGTTGATAAAAGTTAACATTGGCGAAATCGCATTGATAGACTTGCAGGATTTCGTGTTTGGCTTTGCCGTTAAAGGTAAATAAACTTTCCAAACAGCCCAAATAGTGAATATTTGTTAAATCAGCTTGCAATTCTTCTTGGAATTCTCTTTGCAAAGCAATTAAACTGGTTTCACCAAAGTCAACTCCACCCCCGAGGGCGCGATAGAATCGTTCGTCTTTGACGCGATCGTAACCCTCGGAAAGAAAGAGGCGATCGCCGTCGCGAATCAATCCCAAGGCTAACACGCGAATTTTACCCGATTTACTCATAAAATGAATTGGATGCAGAATCAAAGACAGAGCGATCGCTTTCCTGAAGCGGCCAATCTTCATTTTCGCCGCCAATAATCAGTTGTTGAATCTGAACATATTCTCGATCCAGACGGAGGAGAGCATTAATTAAAATGTCAAGGGCGATCGCGTCGCTCGTTCCGAGGTCGAACCAACACCTCCCCCAAGTTCCTTGGTATTCAAATTCTCCCATATTGTGCATGAGTGCCATGAGAGAATCATCGGCAGATTCAGCCTTATACTCTAGATAGCTGACATCAACCCCCGTATCTGTAACTTGCAAATTTTCGGCATTAAAACCGCCTAATTTCCCCAAATAAAACCAAGAGTCAAATACTTCCTCGATATACTGTTGTTCCATATAAGAAGGAACGGTAGAAAATTCTACCCAAATCCAAACATCAAAAGGATTAAACTCTCTAAATTTAATTTCCATATTTTGTTGTTTGTTGTTTGTTGTTTGTTGTTTGTTGTTTGCTCCTTACCCGAATCTCCTCTCTTGCTTTCCTCCTCTTGGGAGGGGGCTGGGTCAAGGGTTGCGAGATGGGTCTTACCGACTCGATATATCGTTCCATTCCTCGGCGGCATCTTCTAATGCTTGTTCGACGCTTTTTTCTCCGAGCATGGCAGCTTGTAAGTTACTGTAAATTGCTTTTTGTAGGGGCTTGAGATTGTCCATTGCTGGGAGTAAAACTTCGGCTGTATCTAATTGTTGCGCTCCGGCTTTTGAGGCGCGATCGAGGGGGGAAGGTTCGGTTTTTTCGTTCAATTCGCGAATGTATTCTTGTACCGAATCTTGAGTTGATGGTAACACATTCGCTGCTTTTGCAAATTCGAGTTGATTGGCAGAATTGGTGACAAATAAGGCAAACTTGAGGGCATCTTCTGGCTTGTCTGTATCTCGGGGAATCACCAAATTCATTACAGCAACATTCTTTTTACCCGTTTCTCCCGTGATTTGTAGCCCAACATCGGAAACTTTAGCAATATCGGGAGCATTACTTTCAATCGTCGGAAAAAATTGCGCCCCTGTCGTTAATAACGCGATTTCTCCAGCCTGATATAGGTCGATCGCATAGCGATGTCCTTGGGTTAAAACTTCGGGAGGTAAGAGTTCGTTTTGATAGAGATCGACCCAATATTGAAAAGCGGCTTGTCCCTCTGGCGTATTAAAGGCGGCTTTTCCTTCTCTATCCAGTAAAGTTACTCCCATTTTGATCAAAGATTCTAAAACCTCCCCCGAATCTTCCGGGACAAAACTAACAAAAAATCCGTATTTCCCTGTCGTTTCTTTAACCCGTTTGGCCATATCTGCCAATTCGGTATAAGTACCGGGGGATTCATTCAGTCCGGCTTCTTGCAAAAGGGCGCGATTGTAGATGACAATCTGAGTGGTGAGATACCAAGGAATGCCAAAACTTTTATCATCTAAAATACTAGCTTGCCAAATTTTGGGAAGATATTGCGATCGCGCTTCTGAAGAAATTTTTTCATCCAGATCGAACCAAGCATTTCGGGTTGCCAGTTGGGACGCAAAAACAGGATTGAGATTGACCACATCGGGGGCGGTTCTTGCCGAAACTGCTGTGAGAATTTTACTTTCCATCGCACTCCAAGGCACGTCCACCCAACGCACCGTCACCCCCGGATTTTCTGCCTCGAACTCGGCAATCAAATCGTTAAAATAGTCATCAAATTTTGGTTGCAGTTGCATCGTCCAAAATTCGATTTCTCCTGCATCATCCGTAGCAGGACGCGAGCCGCTGCAGCCAACAGAGACAGTTAACAATAGCCCCGCGAGGAGAGATAAACCCAAAGAAAACGGCTTCATGTATCGACGAGTAACGAACAACGAACAATTATTAACCAGTTGAGGGCGAGAGTCAATCGAAGTCGAGGGCATCCGGTAAGAAAAAATGGTTCAAAGAGCGAGCAATTTCTTCGAGGCGATCGCTGCTTAGGGTTAGGGAATCAAGGGTTTGGGGCAATTCTTCGTGCAGGGCTTCGAGATCGAGGCGATCGAGTTCCGTTTGAATGGCGGCGATGGGTTCGGGATAGTGTTGGTGATAAAGTTGCACCAGATTCAATAGTGCGCGGACATCTTTCTGAACCTGTGGTAGTTGCGATTGTTGTAACTGCGCTAAAGTATCGGTCAACTCTGTTACTTTCATTTATCGGGCAAGGGTGATGAGTTTTTGAGCAAAGGAGCGATAGCATTCGTCGAATCCGATGCGCTTCTTTCTCGATCGCGCGGATATCGCCAATTTGAGCCGCATTGTGGAGGGTTTGCAGTTCTGTAATGGGAGGAACTACCCATTCTCTAGCGATCGCCGATTCTTCGGAATTGTCCTCGGGCGTGCCTTCGCTGTCTCGCTACTGAGCTAGCAAATCGTTCATCCGATGGGATGAAAGGGGAAAATCAAGATGCACCGGATTGGAAGTCTCAAGGCAATTCTAACCGATTGACTGGCAATTAACCTTCTTGTAACAAGTCTTGGATTGCTGTGAGTTGAAAGTTATCCACTAATTCTTTTAAGCGCTCTGCTAAAGACGCGCGCTCTGGCGGAATTTCTGCAATCAATTCGAGAACTTCATCATCATCAAGAATTGTACTGGCATGATGTAGGCGTTCTTTCCATTCTGGCGGCATTGCTTTTAAGTCTGAATGACTTAAATCTTGAGTTTTCGTTACTTTTAACTTTTCTTCGAGGTTTTCTTCTACATAGATATATTCAACCCCCAAATGTTTGGAGATCGCTTCAAAAATAGTGGCTTCTCGAAAGGGCTTTCTTAGGAAATCATCGCATCCCGCCGAGAGAACGATCGCTCTTTCTTCTTCCAAGACGCTGGCAGTTAGGGCGATGATACTCGTCGCATTGCCCTTGAGCGTCCCTTTAATCTGTTGGGTGGCTTCATAGCCGTTCATCACTGGCATTCTCATGTCCATGAAAATCAGATGGGGTGTCCATGCTTGCCATTGGGCGATCGCTTCTCGTCCGTTACTGGCTTCTCGTACCTCAAAACCAAGGGGTTGTAAGAGTTTGATCAACAACAAGCGGTTGTGGGGGCGATCGTCTACGACTAAAATTTTATAGGTAGGTTGACCGGGTTTGAGGGCAGTAACTTGCTTCGGACTGGATTTGACTTCGACATCCGAGGCATCAACAAGCTCTGCGTTGATGTGGAAGGTGGCGATCGTGCCTTCTCCCACCCGCGAGCGAATGGCAATATCTCCCCCCATCAAGCGGACGAAGGTTTGCGTAATAGGCAGTCCCAGTCCCGCTCCTTGTTGGCTTTGTTTGCCGCTTTCGGTCTGTCCGAAAACTTCAAACAGTTTCTCTAGTTCTTCTTCAGCAATTCCTGCTCCCGTATCTTGCACTTCGAATAGGATTTTTGTTGTTTGCTGTTGGTTGGCGATCTCCCCTTCTTTTCCCCCCTTACTAAGAGGGGATCTCCCTTCTTTTCCCCCCTTAGTAAGGGGGGTTAGAGGAGATCTCCCCTCTGGCTTCCCCTCTTGGGAAAGGATTGGGGGGTGGGTTGTTGGTTGTTGGTTATCGGGTAAACAACCCGCTCGTAAAGATACGCCGCCTTCTGAGGTAAACTTGATGCTGTTGTTCAGTAAATTCAGCAAGACTTGGCGGAGTTTGGTTTCGTCGGTGCGGATGTATCGCGGTAAGTCTTCGTTGCGATCGCAGAGGAGTTGCAAGCCCTTACTTTCTGCTTGTAGGTGCAATAAATCCTCGATTTCGTGTAACAGCAAGTAGAGGTCGAAATTGCGGGGATTGAGGGTCATTTTACCCGCTTCAACTTTGGACAGATCCAAAACATTGTTAACGAGGGTGAGCAAATAATCCCCACTGCGGTTGACAATGCCGATATTTTCTCGCTGTTCCGAGGACAAATGGCGATCGCGGATGGCAATTTGCGAAAATCCCAAAATGGCGTTTAAAGGGGTGCGCAATTCATGGCTCATATGGGCGAGAAATTCGCTTTTGGCCTGATTGGCACTATCAGCAGCTTCCTTAGCTCTTGCGAGTTCTAGGGTGCGTTCTTCGACTTTGAGTTCCAACGTATCGAAGGCAGTTTTTAACTGATCCCCCATGCGGTTGAAGGCTCGGGCGAGTACGCTCAGTTCGCCGATGGGAGAATCTGGTACTCGATGAGAGAGATTTCCCCCCGCGATCGCGTCGGATCCTTGGGAGAGAAGAAAAATCGTCCGCGCGATCCAGCGAGAGGTCAACACTCCCGATACTGCTGCTACCACGAGGGCAAACCCGCACAAAATGATGGTATTGCGAGTGTTGGCATTGATTTCCGCCATAAAGTCGGCTTCGGGAATGACAATGGCGATCGACCAATCCAAACCCCGATCGTCTTGGAAAGGGGTGACTTGTAAAAAATGTTTGCGCCCTTCAATCTCAACGAGATGAGGGAAATTTGGGTCTCGATGGGGGTTTGTTGTCTCGAATGAATCGCTAACCTCGTTTTGCACCTGTTCCCAAGTTTGCTGGATTATTGGGTTGGGAATTTCGGAAACAGAAATGGGTTTAAAGTCTTTGCCGTCCCGTTTAACGAGGGCTTCTCCGGTTGAAGTGCCGATCGCAATGCCGGATTGCTCAAAGATAAAAGCCTGCCCGGATTTGCCGATTTTGAGGCTGGCGAGAAAGTCACTAATGGCATCAAGGGCGAAGGTTGTCGCAAAAACGCCGACGAGTTCTTCTTGAGTTTCCCCTGCATAAAGCGGCATCACGAAATCAATCCCCAGTATGCCTTCTAAATACCAAGCATAAGGAGCAGTCCAAGCAACATCCCGAGCTTGAACCGCAGCCCGATACCAAGGGCGAACTTTTGGCTGGTAATCGTAACCGCGATCGATTTCTGCGCCGATATTGCCATTGCGATCGCTCTCGAAGGTCACAATTTCACCATTCGCCGAACCCTCGGCTAGGGCAAGAGCGAGTTCACCG
The DNA here is from genome assembly GCA_039194995.1 of Cyanobacteria bacterium P01_E01_bin.42. Classification (GTDB taxonomy): domain Bacteria; phylum Cyanobacteriota; class Cyanobacteriia; order Cyanobacteriales; family Spirulinaceae; genus CCY15215. Next base: position 25,129 of record JBCCVR010000002.1, read on the forward strand.
TTTTTATTGCGGAAAGCCCCTGAAAATTCTCTGCGTTCGCTTCCCCAAGAAAGATAGCTGACCTCGGGAAACCAAAGCAGTTGCTTGAGAAAATGTTGATTGAGATCGGGCAGATCGTCTACGTTTAAGCGTCCGGCGCGAACTAAATCGGCATTCATTTCATTGACGATCGCCGGTACTTTTGTATAGGTTTCGAGACGAGTTTTGATGCGCTGTCCGATTTCTCCTTGTAACTCTAGAGCGAGGGTCGAGATTGCCCTTTGTCCGTTGCGAAAAGAGAGCCATCCCACCAAACTAACGGCAGCAAAAATTTGCACGAGAAAGGGAATGATTAAGACCCAACGTAAAGGGAACTTGCGGGAGGAACGAGGAGGAAGCGCCGATAGGTTTTCTCGTTCAGTCGATTGATGGGGATCGGTAGGAGTAATCGCCATAATTTTGAGACCGCTTGCCAAAAATTTCGCTTGTTTTTTAAGAGTCGCTCGAGCGTAAGTTCAGTATAGTCGAGAGAATCCGCTTGCGCGATCGCTTTCGTCTTCTCGTTCAACACCAAAAAAGAAGGCTGGAGAAATTCTCCCGCCCCCTCAGATTGCTTCGGCTCGTGTTTTCTTCTGACTAATTTTTCTGACAATGACTCAGAATCTCGCGATCGCTCTCGCTTAATTCTTCTAGTTTTTGAAAGCCTTGCAAGCCAATCGCGCGCATCACTCCGTTACTCGTGGTAACCGTACCGCGATCTTCAAGGGTAATTTCGTGAGGATAGCTCGTGCCGCCTAACTCTTCTACTGCTAGATTCAATTGTCGATTTTCCACCGTACCGACGAAACAAGCATATTCAGAAGCCACTTGATAGAATGCCCCTTGGGTGATGCCTTGGCGGACTTCAAAAATGACGTAAGTGACTCCATATTGCCCGGCTTGGTTAGATTCAGCGAAGATATACGCACCATCTGCAAAGGGAGAAATCTCATTAACGTCTCTTGTTTCTCGTTCTACTACAGGAGATTTAACCTTGTTTAAGCCTTCAATCCTTATCTGGGCGATCGCGGGGAGGGTATTGGCAATCGCAAAAGGAATAATAGCCGCCCAACCCAGATTAATGGTACGCAATGGAGCTAAAATAGACTTGAGTAAAATAGGCTTGACTCGACTGGGCTTTACAAACAGTCGAGTCGCCATACGCGAGATTTTTTGTAAGGTCAAATTCAACATGATTCGGACACCCTTATCGCAGCTAGATCCGTAAACTTTTTTCAAAGTTTCTTATCCTTTCAATTTAGCGAATTCAAGCAAAACAAGGAGAGTAGACTGGTATTTTTGTGTCCTAAATTAGACAAAATTTATTATTTTTTCAGATTTTTTTCGCTTTGAGATAATTTTTTTATCGTTTGCTCAAGATTTGTTACAGAGATGGCAAGGTCAGCGATCGCAAAATCAGAGTCAAAATTTTTTCTCGCGAGTAGAAAAATACTCAAAAATGTCAGTGGGAAGGCACTGAGGCTGGCCGAGGAGAAATAATTGAGTACAGTAGATTAAAAGGAAAGACTTTCTCTTCCTTTGCGTGCATCAATGGCTAGACTTAAACTCTCTCCCATCCCCTTACCCAACGATGACCGAGCTAAAATTGCGCTTGCATATCGAGGGCAATCCCGAAAGTATTGTCCCCGTCACGACCGACGAATTGATTATCGGTCGTCTACCCGAGTGCGATATTTGTCTTCCCTTCTCAGAAGTTTCCCGCAATCACAGTCGTTTGTTTAGGGGGGCTGGTGGCAAATGGTTTGTTGAAGATATGGGAAGCACCAATGGAACGATTGTCAATCAAAATCTAATTGCGGCAGCTTGGGAACTGCAAGCGGATGATGCCATTCAAATTGGCAATGCTTTTCTGTTCGTCTCGTTACGGGATTCCGAAATCACCAAAAGTACCGTCGCACGCGATCGCAATACCATTTTACGCAACGCGGAGGAACTGCAAAAGCAGTGGTTAAATGTCGATAAGGCCCATCCCGAGGAAGCGGATTCTCAAAGAGCGATCGCCAGGCTGCGCTATTTGGTGGAAATTTCCAAGGATCTCAGTTCTGCCGAATCCATCGAAGCGATCTTTGAAAAAGTCAAACGGGTTGTTTTCCAAGAAATTCCAGCCATTCAGCGTTTTACCTTATTAGTTGATGTTGAAGGCAATGGAGAATTGCAGCCCATCGAATCAGCTTCGCGGCAGAGTTTGGATTCATCGAAAACCCATACCTACAGTTGGATTGGTCGCAGTATTTGCAAGCGGGTTTTTGAAGAGAAAGTGGCGATTAAAACCGTCGACGCACAAGAAGACGAGCGTTTTGAAGGAGAACACAGCATCTTAGCTAAGGGGATTCGCGGCGCTTTGGCAGTGCCGATTTGGGATCGCGATCGCGTAGTGGGAGTTCTCTATGCCGATGCCAGTTTAAAGCTGAAGGAGTCCGATGCCTTCGAAGATGAGGAAGATTTGAGCTTCTTTTCCACCCTTGCCAACCTCGTCGCCTATAGCGTCCAACGTTGGCTATTGACGCGCAAACTACAGGAGGAGGCTAAAATTCGCCAACAATTGGAACGCTACCACTCTCCGGGGATCGTGCAACAGTTAATTGCGGTCGGTGCTTTAGAAAACGGTCGTCTCAAACCCAAAGAAGCAGAAATCAGCATTATTTTTGCCGATATTGTTGGATTTACCGATATGTCCGAAACCATGACCCCGAAACAAATCGCTCAGTTACTCGATCGCTTTTTCGAGGAAATGTTGCAATACGTGTTCGCCCGAGGCGGGACGCTCGATAAGTTTATCGGCGATTGTATTATGGCTTTTTTTGGCGCACCGGAACCCCAAGCGGATCATGCCGATCGCGCTGTGATGGCAGCCTTAGAAATGTTACAGCGTTTGGATCGCCTCAATGAGGCCAAAATCTTCAAGGAGATGGGAGTTGGACAGCCCTTACAGTTGCGCGTGGGAATTAATAGTGGTAAGGCTGTGGTAGGAGATGTCGGCAGTTATCAACGGGTAGACTATACGGTTTTAGGATCTACCGTTAATTTGGCTTCTCGTTTGGAAGTGAGTTGTCCGCCGAGCGAATGTACGATTTCCGAGGCAACCCACGCACTATTACATAAAAAAGAAGGGTTTTATTTGGTGGGCGAACGCAATTTTAAGGGCATTCATCGACGCATTCCCGTTTACCAAACGAGGAGAAACAAGAAAGACGCGATCGCTAAAGAGGCATAACAAATATGAGTCAAAGGGTTCTAATTTTAGGCGGTTGCGGCAGAATTGGTCGCAGTATTGCCGACGATCTTTTAACACATACCCATTCTACTGTTATTGTTACCAGTCGTCAGTTGAGAGGGGGGAGCATCGGGAGCGGAGGGAGAAGGGAGTTTTTGCAGTTGGATTTGGCCGATCGCGATCGCCTCTCTCAAGCGATTCGAAATTGCGATTTGGTTGTCCATTGTGCGGGACCGTTTGATTATCGCGATGCTTCGGTTTTGCAATCTTGCATTGAATTGGGGGTGAATTATCTCGATGTGAGCGATCGCCCTCCTTTTGTGAAAAAAGCGCTGACCTATCGAGAAGCGGCTCAAAAAGCGGGAGTCATGGCGATTTTAAGTACGGGGGTGTTTCCGGGAATTTCTAACAGCATGGCACGCCTTGGGGTGGAGTCTTTGGATCGGGCAGAAAAAATTTATCTTGATTATGTCGTCGCGGGATCGGGAGGTGCGGGGGTTACGGTGATGCGAACCACCTTTTTAGGCTTGCAACATCCTTTTCAGGCTTGGATTGACGGACAATGGCAAGAGGTTTTACCCTATAGCGATCGCGTTGTGACCGACTTTCCCGAACCCTATGGAAAAGTGGGCGTTTATTGGTTTGAAGTGGCAGAAACTTATAGTTTAGTGGAATCGTTTCCTGACGTACAAACCGTGGTGACAAAGTTTGGTTCGTTTCCGGGTTTTTACAATTATTTAACTTGGCTCACGGCTCGATTTGCTCCTTCATCTTGGTTACAGAAAAATATTGAATTTTTATCCCGCAGTGCTTATAAAATGACCGAATTAACCGATCCTTTTAGTGGGGTTGGCATGGCAATGTCAGTTCGAGTTGAAGGCATGAAAGCAGGTCAAAAAACAACCGCTTTTGTCAATTTTTTTCATCCTCATACCGCTACGGCTGCGGGATATGGAACGGGAAGTGTTGCGAGATCGCTTCTGATGGGAGAGTTAGATAAACCGGGTGTTTGGCCGGTAGAACAAGCATTACCAACCGCTATTTTTCAACGGGAGATGGAAACGAGAAAGATTGCGCTCGAGGTGCGGCTGAGCGATCGCTACGCCAATTTATAATAGGAAGAACCTAGATTTTTAATAATGTACAATAAACAGTATAGATTAAACCAATTTCTGATTGATTTAGCAGCATTTTTTGAAAAATACTACTCGCAAGGAGTGACTGAGATTGTCGTGACAGAAGAAGATCGATCTATTTTAATTACTTTCTCTGGTGATTGTCATTCTAGGATTGAATTAACTTCATGTGGTGAGGAAGTCATCATAACATTTTCTGAGTCTCATTGGCATATTGACAATTATAATGAACCATGTGATATGAATAAGATTTATTGGAATGCGATTCATATAATTATGGATATTCTCGATCGCAAAATAGGAACATATTCGTTCTGGAATAATGATGTATATTTGGGAGGTGCATCTTTTGAACTTCCAATCGAAGAAGCGTTGTTATCTGCTAGAAATACATTTAAAAACACAAGTGAAATTCATGTGAAACGGTGGGGAAGTCCCACTGAAATTTACAAATATTGAGAATTTATAAATAATTGGCAAAATCTCCAACTACTCGATCGCAATATTTTCCACAAATAATAATTCCTTACCGCGATCGCCATGCTTCATCCCGTAAACTTGCAACTCATAGTTTCCGGGTTCTAAATCTGTTAGCATTCCATCAATGGAATAGTTGCAAGAACAGCGACAATACTGACCCTCATTCCGTTCGATAATCGTGATGACATTATCGTTAACTTGACTGTCTAATTGAATATCCGCACAACAGGCATGCCCCAAACGATGGGAAAATAAAACCGTATTTTTTTTAACCTCAACCTGAATATCGGTGGGATAAAACTCATTTTTTAGGTTTTTCTGGGAACACGATCGCAAAAAATCATCCTCGCAACCCGTTACAGAGAAGGTCAACTGCGGTAATTCGTTCGCAACTGCTGCTGAAGTTGGATTAGAACTCGAAGTTTGACCTCGAACTGCTAACCCAAAACCCGAAGCGACAATTAAAGCAGGTGTTAAAAAAGAGAGGAGATATTTATGCACGATACCGATCCCTTATTAAAAATTTTCAATGCGATGTATCAATCCCTTTAATTTCCCGATTGGAAGAATTGAGAGATTTATTGAATTGTATAAGTCTTGGCCTATTTTTCTAACTATATACGACAAATATCCCGATGGCTATTTTTATGTCATCGGGATATATTGAAAGGATGAAGAATTGCAGAAAGAGCGTAAAGAAGGAATGAAGAAGCAGAGAAACGCTGAATTTTCGAGGGAAAAAGGCAGTATTTCTTCTTTTTAACCTACTGCTCAATTCAATAATTAATTCTCACTATTTTCTCCAGCATTCTCTCCCGTGATTGAAAGACTCTCAACCCAGATTCTCGGACAAACTCCCGAGGGGGTGAGTTCTGGTTCTTTTTCCACGTAAATAATAGATTTTAAGACTTCGCGAATATCTCCAGCAACGGTTCCAGAATCGATGCTGACGCGATCGCCTTTGTTGAGCAACCAACCATCAAAGGGGAGAGAAAAAGAGCCTTGCAGGGAATTTACACCTGCGTGGAGGGCATTTAATTCATCGATTAAGATGAGATTTTCTTCTTTTTCCAGTTGATATTCTTGTTCGGCGGGTTTCCCTTGAAACACATGATAAAAATGGGGACCGACAGTGATTTTTGCACCTAAATTAGCGTGTCCCGTCGGTTGGGTATTCATGCGTTTTGCCGTCCCCGCACTGTGTAAAAATCCCGTGAGGATGCCTTCGGTAATTAAGGGGGTGCGACGGGTGGGCGTGCCTTCCCCATCAAAGGTTTCTGCGGAGACATTCTCTTGATGCAAAGCATCATCGCAAACAGATAATAGGGGGGAAGCGATCGCGTCTCCTAAAGATTCGGGAGTCGATAAACTTTGCTTGTCAAGAATGCTTTGGGCATTGACCATGTTAGAAAATGCCCCCAATAAACTCAAAAAGGCTTCGGCGGAGAACACCACGCGATATTTCCCCGAAGGAACTTTTTGATAGTTTAAATGGCTGATGGTTTTTTCTGAGGCTTCTTGAATGCAGTCGGCGATCGCCAGTTCGTTCATACCCGGACTCATGCGAAAACTGCCAGCACTGCGGGGTTTTTTCCCTTCTTCGTCAGTTTTGGTATAGAGATAGACCATTGCATAGGTGCGTCCTTCTTCCCGCAATGCCCCTTCGCTGTTGAGGTAAAAGCGATCGATATCCTGTTGGGACATACTGTTGTAGGGGACGCTTTCGATCGCCGGATGGGTCCCGAGTAACTGCTTTTCTGCGGCGAGTAACTTGGAAATGAGATCGGCGACGGGAACTTGACCGGCTTTATCGTATTTCACCTCGGGCAGAGGGTTGGTCGCTTCCGGGCTAAAATCGGGGATATTATCTTTGACCCCAAAAAAACTCGCCTCGCAAGCGGTTTGCAATGCCAACTTAATGCCGTTGCGATCGATATCCGTGGTACTCGTCACCCCCACGGTATCGTTCTCATTCCAAACCCGAACGATGACGCTAGAACGGTTGGAGGATTTGACTTGTTTGGGTTCGCCGCGATCGACTTGCACGTTGGTCGAGTCGATGGAAGACCCGTAGATATCGTATTTTTTGATGCCAAGCGATCGGGCGATATCCCCCGCATAGTTGGCTAATTCTCGAACTTGGATCATGTTCGTTGTTTGTGGTTCGTTGTTTGTTGTTTGTTGTTGGGGAGAATTTTCCGACTTTTCTCCCCATCTTCCGACGCTTCCCTATCTCCTCTTATCGTCCGCCGACGGTGATGGAATCAACCTTAATATGGGGCTGTCCGACGGTGACGTAAACGCTACCGCTAATTGAGCCGCAAAAACCGGGGGCGAGGCTGAGATCGTCGGAACAGAGGGAAATTTTGTTCATAATTTCCTTGGCTTCTCCGATTAAAATTGCCCCTTTTAAAGGCTTGGTGACTTTTCCTTTTTCGATGAGATAGGCTTCGTCAACGCCAAAGTTAAATTCTCCCGTGGGACCGACGCTTCCGCCGCCCATTTTCTTGCAATAAATTCCTTTATCGATGGAAGCAAATAGGGCATCCAAACTGTAAGGACCGGGGGCAATGTAGGTATTCCGCATCCGAGAAGCCGCCGCATAGGTATAGTTTTGACGGCGACCGCTGCCCGTGCGAGGATGTCCGGTACGCACGGATCCGGCGCGATCGGCGAGAAAGTTTTTCAAAATGCCATTTTCAATCAATAGGGTGCGTTGGGTGGGCATTCCTTCATCATCCATATCGAGAGATCCAAACGCATCTTCCGATCGCCCTTCATCCCAAGCCGTTAAGTTTTCATGGGCAATTTTTTCGCCTTTTTTATCTAGAAAAGGCGTTGTTTGCCGTTCGATTTGAGTGGTTTCTAATAAATGTCCGCAGGCTTCGTGGAAAATTACGCCGCCGAAGTGATTGGCCATAATAATCGGATAATTTCCCGATTCGACGTAATCTGCATAGAGCATTTTTCCGGCCGTTTCTGCCAATTCTGCGGCGGTTTTTTCATAACCCCAATTGCGCAAGAAATCCGGATCGCTGGTATCGCCATCCCGCAAACCGTTGGAGGAACGATTTTCGCCATCGGCGCAGAGTAAATTCGAGCCTACCGTTTGTGTCAGGCGAATATCACGGGCAAATGTACCATCACTCGCAGCAATCATCACTTCTTGCCAATCCCGAGAATACATACTGCGGCGAGATTGAATATGAGAGGCTTTCTTTGCAAGTTGGTCGTTAGCCGCAAGTAAAATATCTCCCATTTCTTGCATGGTGCTACATTCGGGCAACCATTTTTCCTTGTCTTTTGCGGCGGCATAGTCCCGAATCATTTCGAGGTAAATTTCGGGAACGTAAGCATTGGGAGAAGGTAGGTTCAATCCTAAAATCGAGAGTCCTTTTTCAAGGGCAGTCTTCAAGCCATTAAAAGATAAATCGTTCGTGCTAACATAACAATCTCCTTTACCGCGAAATACTCGCACGCCAGCCCCTGTCGCCAATCGGGGGCTAATGCTGGTAATGGCATCTTCCTCTGCCAGACAACTGATATAGTTAGTTCGTTCTAGAAAAATCTCAATAAAGTCGGCTCCGGCTGCCCGTCCGAGTCCGAGAAGTGTTGAAAGGGGCGCTTCCCATGTAATATCAAAACATTCTGGGGTTGAGATGTATTGAAGGTCGGGCAATTCTTTGGTTAGTAGAAGCGTACTTGGAGACATAGTTAGTCAATAAACTGTGCTAAAGGTCGATTGAGTTATAAACCCTTCCTTGGCGAGGAATCGCAGCGATCGCAACCTTGATGTTTGGAGAAAGCCACCAACATTGGATTGGGAGATATCGCCCCAAAGATGCGATCGCACTTTGTCCAGTTTAACAAAATCCTCTGATTTTCCAACCCCGCAAAACCTGTAGTATTGCAAATTACGAATTAAATTTGGCAAATCTGTCATTGGGAGTAGAGTTTAAGTATTGAAAATCGGCTGTTATTTAGCGATCGCCTTCCAAGATTTGCTGTAGTTTTTCGAGTTCTTCGAGATAGAGGTAGAGGGCATTTTTCTGTGCCTCTAAGTCGGCGAGGATACGATCGACTTCACTTTCTCTGTTTTCTCGTTCCTTCAACAGGCGATCGAATTCTACTAAAAAACGATTGATATATTCATTAATTTGCTGTTCTGCATTGCCGAAATCTTCCCCCACTTGTTTTTTGATAGCTCTTTCGACCACAATCAAACTGCCGGTCGTTTGTGCGTCAATTTCCTGTTTGATGGCAACAATAGTTTGGCGGAGATCGATTTCGTAATAAGAAAGGCGATCGTCTACTTGAATATCTACTTCATAATCCCGGCAAAATGCTTGTTTTCGTTCTCTCGTCCATCGGGTATAGTTTTCAGTTTGCTGCTGCACTCGCGTATCGATTCCTTGGAAATCAAACACCAACATTTGAATGGGATTGATATTCATCGAGATTTCCAAGGCTTCTCCGAGATATTTGGAGAGTTCGTCGGAAATTGTTTGCACATTATCTCTGATTTGGGCAACCAGTTCTTGGCGGATGAGCGTCCCATCTCGGGAGAGTTTATCTTGGGTATTCGTCCACCAATCTTTAATTAAAATCGCGCAAAAACGATTGATATCTTTTTTGATTTGTTCGACTTCTTCTTCGGTTTCGCAGCGAATCCTGTAAGGATTTTCTTCATCGCCTAAAAGCTCATTAATGACTTTCTTTAAAGATTCTGCCAATCGCTTCGGAACGGGAAAACGAGTCTTTTTTTCCGGTTCTTCTTCAATTTCTTCCTCTTCTTCGGGTTCGGGGGAGATTGTATAATCAGAAAAACGGTAATGAACAAAAATTTCAAACTCTTGTTGAATGGTTAACTTTGCCCGTTCGGCAAAATCGGATATCTCCCATTTGAACTGCTCGATTAATTGCCTTTCTTGTTGCTCGACCAGTTTCTTAACACCGCGAATCTGGACGATCGCATTCTTTGCTAGGCGTTTATATTCCTCCATCTTTTGACGCAAGGGCTTGATTTCAATTTTCCAGCCGCCAATGCGAGTATTAATAACATCTTCAATCCCCTGCCCGGCTTTATTGAGTTTGGCAATAACATCATTCAACAAATTCCAGCCAGCATTTTCGACAACTTCGCCGACAACGGCTTTTTCAATCACCGGAATTAAACTATCTTTTAAAGCCTGCGGGGCTATTTTCTGCGGCGAAGGCACAATTAGATCGCCTTCGGGAGTTTCTCTTGCATATCTTCCTCCAAAAAAGCGCTTAAAGTTTCGTAAATGTACATCAGTTGCTAACCCTCGCTGAATCATTTTAGCAAGGAGTCCTTGCCAAGCACTGGCAGGATAAACGATAGGTTCGGGAATGCCAAATTCTTTTAAAGTTCTTTTCAGATCGTCAATAACGTGTTGAATGGGGCGATCTTCTTCCGTCTTGCGATCGACTTTATTGAGGATAAAATAAATTGCGCCTCGATTGCGCTGTAAAAAATCGCTGCGTTGTTCGATTAAATCCCGTAAAAGCTCGGAATTCGTATTATCTTTAAAAGAAGAATAGTCGAGAATGAAGAGAACCACATCGCAATTGCGAAGCACTTCAAGGGCAGTTTGTTTGAGCATGATGCTATCAAAAGAGCCATCTTGCCATTCATTCGGTCCCGGTGTATCGACGAGAGTAAAGCCTTTGAGGGCGGAAAAATCGCCGATCGCATCGATGGGATATTCTAATTCAAAACGAACCGCGCGATCGCGGTTGTCCGTTGCCCGGATCAGGTGGGTGCGTTCGAGAAAATGCTGGCGAATAATTCTCGCATCCCCTTCGGCAATCAAAACGGGTTGTTTCTGCGTTTCCCGATATTCCAGCAGTCTCGGCACTTCGTTTCCGGCAAGCGGGCGCACGTCGGTTCGGCAAACCGTACAAGATTCGGTTTCGCTCGCCAATACATCAGCACCAATCAAAGCATTGAGAAAGGTGCTTTTTCCCGCTTTCATGGCAGCAATAACCGCAACGTGATATTTTTGCTCTCTCAATGCCGTCAGTGCTTTTCTCGCATCCTCTTCGATCGCCAGCAAGGTTTCTGCATCGTTGCCTTGGGCGAGTTCTTCTTCTCGTAATTCCTGCAAATATTGCACGAGTCTCGATCCCGTGTCGTAAATGCTTTCGTAAATTTCTTGAAACCGTTGAGAGGACATGAATGGGTTTGGGTTTTGGGTTTTCTCCCCCTCTTGCTCTCCCTCTCTTGCTTCCCCCTCTTGGGAGGGGGCTGGGGGGTGGGTTTGGGGGGTGGGTTTTAGGGGTCAATTCTGGGGAATTATTCCGTTTGTTCTTTGCTCAAAGCGGTTTGCAGGGCGAGGGCGAGTAAACCGATCGCGGCAATGGCAAAGATTGCTGTTGCTAATGTAGCAAGTCCTACCACCAAAGTTCGCACGGCGACAGCAATCTTTAAAGCGGTTTGGTTGGTGGAGGGGAGTGGTTTTTCTGCAAAGGTCGAAGCGATCGAGTTTGTCAGCCAATAGAGGGGGAGGGCAAAACCCCCTGCTGTTAGCGCTCCCATGACGCATTGCAGGGGACTTAAGGATTTGCGTTCGGCGGTTGGGGGAGAATCGCTCATGGGGAGGGCAGGATAAACTATTTTTTTATTTTAGGGGGGATGGGGGCGGTATCTATCATAAAGATAACAGCAGCATTTTCAATGCAACTATAGCCTTTAACCTTGCCGATGCCGAACTAAACTCATGCGATCGCTTCTATCCGTCTGGACTTGAACCGTACATCACTTATAAGATGCAGCGTTGAGATTTACGAGTTTGGCGGTGAATGTGGGGGCTAAGTTTGTATTAGCAGGCGATCGTGTAATCTCCCGATCTACTTCCTTCTTCATCTTTAGACGCATTGGGCAATCGCGATTTCTCCTACCCTTACCATTGGAGCGCATTTACTTTAGTGGGTTCGCCCTAGCAATTCTTTCAAATCCGATTAAATTATTATGATTTCCCAAAACTTTAGATTTAGTAAGGTATAGTCAGAGACATTCGAGAATAGTGTTTGTGCTTCTACCCACCCAATATAGCACTTGAATCATTGCCAATCTCCAGTTCTAAAGATTAGTGCGTGTATCTCAAAAATGTAAATTTGCTGTCAGTAAATTCTAAAGACATCGATAGAGTTTAAAAAGAACGCTTGTCTTCTTCCGGTCAACACATCATGTTTTTTCAATTTTGGCATTCGCAAAGGCTGCGACCGTCTCATCTGAAATGGTCGGTGTTCCTTTCTTTGACAACGCGGCGACATCGATACTTGTGGATGTTGGGATTATTCTCCCTGATGTGCGTTCCGATCGCGAGCGTGACCTTCTTTTTTTACGCCTCAGAAGTCAAAAAGGCGCAAGTCGTGCTAGAAGTTGAAACAAAACATCATCTCAACCGAGCTAGAGATCAAGTTCAAGATGAATTTTATTTTATTCTCTCAGATATACAATTTCTTGCCCGAGAAAACGCCCTCCGAGACCTATTTGCCGAATCCGCTTCCGCGATCGTATCTTCGCCTTCTCGTCGGGCATTAGAGCAAGAATACCTGCATTTTTCCCAGCATAAATCTTTTTACGATCAGGTTCGCTTTTTGGATAAGAAGGGAACGGAAATCGTTCGCGTTAACTGGAATGAAGGCAAGCCTTTAATTGTTCCCATTGATAAGTTACAGAATAAGCAAAATCGGTACTATTTTCGAGAAACCTTTCAACTGGATGCCAATGAGATTTTTATTTCGCCGTTCGATCTTAATGTAGAACAGGGTGAAATCGAACAGCCCCTCAAACCCATGATCCGCTTTGGGATGCCCGTGTTGGATCGGAACGGAACCAAACAGGGAATTGTACTCATTAATTATCTCGGTCGCTCAATTTTAACAAAGCTCCAGCGTCATCTCGATACGCCCGATACGCTCATGCTCCTCAATGAAGAAAGCTACTGGCTCATGGGGGCGAAACCAGAGGAGCTTTGGGGCTTTATGTATCCCGATCGCAAAGATCGCAAATTTAGCCAGCGTTTTCCCAAAGAATGGCAACAAATTCAAGCCAGTCAGTCCGGACATTTCTATACATCTAATGGTCTTTTCATTTTTGTCACGGTCTCGCCTTGGCAAAATCGTAGAAGTTCTCTAGACAATCGCGATCGTGATGTCATCAAAACCGGACTCAATCGCCCGGCTGAGGTCTATAGTTGGAAATTGGTTTCTCACGTGTCGCCAGGGTTGATTCAAAAACAGAAAATTGCCGCATTTGACAGGCTCTTTTTACCCTTCTTGAGTTGGATTGCGATCTCTGCCTGTTTGTCCTATTTATTAATCCGAATTCAGCATCGCAAGCAAGCCGAAGAGTTGCGAATTCAGAGAATGAATGAATTCTTCAGAAATATTTTAGATGCTTTGGCTGACCCACTTTATGTGATTGATGTCAATACCTATGAGATTGTCATTGCCAATCAAGCGGCTCGAGAACTCGGACATCCCGAACCTTACACCTGCCATAAACTGACACATCACAGAGAAACACCCTGTGAAGGCGATCGCGATCCCTGTCCCCTCGAGCTACTGAAAGAGACGCGAAAACCCACCGTCGTCGAGCATGTTCATTTCGATGGGGACGGAACGCCTGCGATCGTAGAGGTGCATGGGTATCCTATTTTCGATTTAGAAGGAAATCTTCTTTATATGGTGGAATACTCGATGGATATTACGGAGCGCCGTCGAACCGAAGAGCAGATCCACAAACTCTCTCAAGCTGTCGAGCAAAGTGCCAATACAATCCTGATTACGGATCGTATTGGCAGAATCGAATATGTCAATCCTAAATGCTGCCAAACTACTGGCTATAGCGTGGAAGAAATGATTGGTAAAACACCCAAACTGTTTAAGTCTGGCAGACAAACAAAAGAATACTATGAAACCCTATGGGCAACCATCAGATCCGGTCGGGAATGGCGAGGGGAATTTTGCAACCGTCGTAAAGATGGCTCTCTTTATTGGGAACAGGCAAGCATTGCACCTCTACTCGACGAACGAGGGAAAATCACCAACTTTATTGCCGTTAAAGAAGACATTACAGACCGCAAGAAAACCGAGGAAAAACTGCAACGATCTCAAGCTGAATTGCAACAAAAGGCGAAAGATTTAACGCAAACGTTACAAGAATTACGCAAAACCCAATCGCAACTCATTCAAACCGAGAAAATGTCGAGTTTGATGCAGTTGGTTGCGGGAATTGCTCATGAAATCAATAATCCGGCAACTTTTATTACGAATAATCTATTTCACTTAGATGGTTACTCCACAGATCTAATTCACTTAATTAAACTCTACCAAGAAAATTATCCTCACCCTCCTGTTACCATTGCTGAAGAACTTGAATCTATCGAATTTGACTATCTGTGCGAAGATATGAGTCAACTCATTGGTTCTATGAATTCAGGGATTAAACGTATTAATACGATTGTCACGTCATTACGAACATTTTCGCGACTGGATGAATCGGATCTGAAGCTGGTGGATATTCATGATGGTTTAGACAGTGCAATTCTTCTTTTGGAAGGATTTTTAAAAGATCGCAAGACGGGGGGAGAGATCGAGATCGAAAGAGATTATGGCACTTTACCGCAGGTGGAATGTTATGCGGGGCATCTCAATCAAGTTTTTATGAATATTCTGAAGAATGCGATCGATGTTCTTCATGATTCTCAAGATACGGAATCTAGCGATCGCCCTAAAAAAATTACCGTGCAAACTTCAGCAATTGAAGAGAATGAACGGCGTGTTGCCATCTATATTCGAGATAATGGTCCGGGAATTAAATCCGAGATTCTCCCGCGAATTTTCGATCCCTTTTTTACTACTAAACCCGTTGGAAAAGGCACGGGTTTGGGGTTAGCAGTTAGCTATGAAATTATTAAAGAGAAACATCACGGCGAACTGAAATGCTATTCCACATTTGGAGAAGGCACAGAATTTGCGATCGTGATTCCTTGCGTTCAATCCTCTTGAAATGACGATCGCCGGGAAGAAAATCCGTTTACTGTACCAAGCGGCAAATTTTCCCACAAGCAATATAAGAACCGCCGTTTGAGGCTTCTTTGATTGCCTCGACTACAAATAACTCTCCTTCTTTGCGAACATTGCGAGGAAAGCGAATATTATAATCGGGATTGTAGCCATCGGAAACGACGCGGGCGCGTAATTTCCTACCATCTTTCACGCATTGCACTAAGATGCCATCCCCGACGGTATCTGTGGTTTCCAAGTCTTCTAGGGTAATGGTTGATTTTGCGGATTTCAAGTTTCTCGCTTGAGATGAGGCAACCGTCCGAACCGATCCCGCCGCCCGTTCTTCTCCCGGTTTGACGAGTTGTTTTATCGTCCCCGATGTCCGATAAAACGAACCATTGGCAGAAAGTTGCAATTCTTCGACCACATAGGTTACGCCTTGCTGGCGAATGCTGCGAGGAAATTGCACGTTTAAATTGCTGTCGTATCCTTCGGAAATGGGGCGAATTCTTAATTTGCCGCTTATCTTTTCACACTTGACTAAAATGCCGCCATCTGCCTGAGAAACACCTTCCAAACTCCCGGCCGAACCTGCCGCAATTCCCCGCAATTTTAAATCCGTGCGATCGCGAGTCCTCGCTTGATAAGA
Organism: Cyanobacteria bacterium P01_E01_bin.42; assembly: GCA_039194995.1. Classification (GTDB taxonomy): domain Bacteria; phylum Cyanobacteriota; class Cyanobacteriia; order Cyanobacteriales; family Spirulinaceae; genus CCY15215. The sequence continues at coordinate 40,685 of JBCCVR010000002.1, forward strand.
TTGGTCGCGCATTTCTTTGCGCAGGGTGCGATCGAAGCGCTGTTTCTCAAGATTTTGCGCGTAATGTTCTAACTGGGAAATTTCTTCGGCAATTTCAAAAGATTCCTGCAAGGTTTTCAGTTTTAGATCGGCAATGGTTTCGCGTAATTTCTCAGAAGCGCGATCGTATTTGCCCCCATCTGCCAAACTGACAGCTTCATCTTTAACTTTAGCGATGCGGAGTTGTCCGATTTGTTCTAAAACTGTCATATTTGCAGGGGCTTGACTGGCATCTTCTTCCTCTGCGATCGCCCCTTGGACGACCATTTTTTGGGAAATGGTTTTTATTTGTTCGTCAACAATTGTTTGATATTCGTAGGAAACTTCGAGTAAATTTTGCGGGCCGAGTTCGCTTTGCGGGGGAATGTCGAGGGCGATCGCGAGGGATTTTTTCTCGACTCCGTAAACGTCTCCTAAAAAGATTTGCAGGGTTTCATCTTGGGTTTGGGTGCGATAGTTACTGAGAATTTCGGTAATTGCAACCGAATTTTGGGGTTGTAAGGTGACGGTTAAATTTTGTGCCGCCACCGATACTAAACTTTCGATCTCAATCCGAAATACATCTTCTGCATCTTCGGGGGATTGAATGTAATAATAGTTGCCTCCAGCAGCATCAGCCATGCCGATGAGCAAATCTTCGTTAAAATAATTGCCAAACCCTAACGTTGTCGTGATAATCCCTTCTTCTGCCTTGGCGCGAGCGGTGTTTGTCAAAACATCGGGTTGTGTAATGCCTCGATTTGCCTGTCCATCAGTGAGTAACAGAACGCGATTCAAATATTCCCCCGAAAATTGAGATTTTACCCAATCGCATCCTTGCAACCAACCACCACTTAAATCGGTCAAACCTCCCGCACGAATGCGTGCAATTTTTTGTTGAATTTCGGCTTTGTTCCGGACTTTTTGATGTTCGACAATGGTATCGACGCGATCGTCGTAAATGACCACCGAAAGATAGTCATCTTCTGTGAGATAATCTAAGAGTTTTTTAGCTGCTTTTATCGCATTTCTGAGAGAAGTCCCCCCCATCGAACCCGAGCGATCTAGAACAATGCTGAGATTGAGGGGACGGCGAGACGGTTTGTTTTCTGGAGAGTCGCTGCTTTGAAAATCGATCGCGCAATACAATTGAGTCTGGCGATCGCGCGGAATGAGAGATTGACTAAGATGATAACTGGCTTGCATGACTTCTTACTCCCCTCTTGGGAGGGGCTTGGGGGTGGGTTATCCTCTTGAGAGGGGCTTGGGGGTAGGTTGTTATGGTTATTGGAGAGCTAAACACTTCGGCATAGCTCAGTGCAAGCAACAAACAACGAATAACCAACAACGAAAATAAATTATGCCACATTAGATTGGGAAACCGCATCATACAAGCTCAACGCAAACGGATCGAAAGGATGGGGCTTGGCAATGCAATATCCTTGGACGTAATCTATGCCAATTTCGGTAATCTGCTCTAAAATGGCATCATTTTCCACAAATTCGGCAATTGTTTTCAAGCCCATTAAATGACCGATACGATTCGTCGCTTCAATCATAGCCGCATTGACCGGATCGCTCATTAAGTTCTTAACAAACTGACCGTCAATTTTTAGATAGTCAACGGGTAAGTTTTTCAAGTAATTAAACGAAGACATGCCGCTACCAAAATCATCGAGGGCAAAAGAACAGCCTAACTTTTTCAAACGGCGGATGAATTTAGCTGCTTGATTGAGATTGGCGATCGCAGCAGTTTCCGTGATTTCAAAACAAATTCTTTTGGGGGGAATTTGATAGCAAGCAAATTGCTGCTGTAGAAAGTCAAAAAATCCTTCATCATTGAGACTTAACGCCGAGATATTAACTGCATACCAAGTCGGCATTCTCACAGTCTGGAAACTCTTTTCTTTAAAGTAAGAAGACAAGGTTGAAAAGAGCGTCCGCACGACCCAGCGATCGATTTCCGGCATGAGATTGTAACGTTCTGCTGCTGGGATAAACGTTCCGGGCGAGATTAACTTGCCGCAATCGTCTCGCATGCGAATTAACAGTTCGTAATGAAATTCGCTGGGATTACGGGCATCAACAATGGGTTGAGCATACAGAAAAAAGCGATCGTCTTCTAAGGCTTTAATAATACGCGAGACCCATTGCATATCCCCTTGTCGCCGCTCGAGATCGATATCTCCGTTTTGATAGATATAGAGACGATTACCGCCGCGATCTTTGGCGGCATACATGGCTGCATCCGCCCAACTGAGGATTTTTGCACAGCTTTCAACGCCGCGATCGATCGCCACGAGACCGACACTCACCCCGACGCTAAACGTTTTCTCTCGCCACTGGAAGCGAAACGCCTTAATACTTTCGATCGCCCGCGTTGCCACTTGCTGGCCTTTGACAAGGGAACAATAGGGCAGCAAAATGGCAAATTCATCTCCCCCCAAACGCGCGAGAATATCCATCGAACCGAGTTGACTTTGCAAAAGCTGGGCAACTTGTCGCAAGAGTTGGTCACCTGCGGCGTGACCTTGGGTATCGTTAATAATTTTAAAGCGATCTAAATCGAGATAGCAGAGGACGTGTTCGTGATGGTTCAATTTGGCTTCGAGGAGAATTTGCTGCACGTTGCGCTCAAATTCCCGTCGGTTGACTAATCCGGTTAAGGCATCGTGACTGGCTTGCCAAGAAAGCTGACTGGCGAGATTGTGAGAGTAGGTGACATCCCGACAGACCAACACGGCTCCCACAATGCGATCGCTCTCCAAACGAATGGGGGCTGCCGAATATTCGATAATAAACTCTTGGGAATCGATCGCCCGCAGAAGCATATGACTGGATGAATCGAGGGTATTGCCACGACTCAGCACCCGGGGGATGGGATCGTTGATGGGCGCTCCCGTGGCGGGATCGAATAACCACAGCACTTTTTCGAGGGACTGACCTTTTGCATCTTCTTCACTCCATCCCGTTAAAGTTTGCGCGACGGGGTTTAACGATTGAATTTTTCCTTCTGCATCGGTGGTAATGACCGCATCGCCGATGGAATGCAAAGTGATTTGAGCGAGTTCTTTTTCTTGTAAGAGAGCCTGCTCGATTTGGTGGCGATCGCAAATTTCTTGTTTGAGTGCGGTATTCGCAAGGGCGAGTTCGACAGTGCGATCGCGCACGCGCATTTCCAATTCTGCTTTTGCTTGTTTGAGCGCCTCTGAGGTTTGCTTGCGCTCGATGGCATAACGCAAGGAGCGGATCAAGAGTTCGCGATTGATAAAGCGCTTGACGAGGTAATCTTGAGCGCCCTGACGCACTGCCTCTACTGCCAGTTCGTTGTCGTCAGTATTGCTCAAGACGATAATGGGGATATGTGGAGCGCGATCGACCAAAGGGTTAAGGGATTCCAAGCCTTGGGAGTCCGGAAGGGTCAAATCCAAAAAAATGACTTCAAATCTCTCTATTTCCAAATAAGCGAGAGCTTCCTGCAAGCGCTTGGCATAACAAAAGCTAAACTGACTGACTCCTACACCCTGTAATAATTCTTTGAGCAGTCTAGCCTCTGCAGGATTATCCTCAACCAAGAGTATTTTTACTGAGTTCTCCTGCATAGTTCTATAACTTGTTTTTTATGTTCGTGTTTTTATTATGTCTTAATACTTACTGCGGTTTTGGTGTATATGTATATGTTTTTTCACAAATCTTAACTTTGCTGAAAGTAGTAGGAAATACTAAATTGTTTTTTGTAAACAAATATAAAAAAATTGCCTCATGAGCTTGATAGCTGGCAAGAGGCATGGAGATATGAGTTCCGCAATCCTGCAATTTTGGCAAGGAATTCCGGAAGTTTTGGTTTTTGTCTCAGGCTGGTGGTAAAATTGCCTCTGTCAGCCAAAATTCCTCAATTTTGCGAACAACTTTAAATAGCTGCTGGAGACTGCTAGACTTATTTAAGTAACAGTTGGCGTGAAGGGTATAACTGGCAAGAATATCATCTTCATTTCTAGAGGTTGTTAAAATGAGAACGGGAATACTTTTGAGGTCGGGGTCGGTTTTAATTTCGGCCAAGACTTCGTGGCCGTTTTTTCTAGGTAAGTTTAAGTCGAGGAGAATCAAATCCGGACGGGGCATGTCGTTGTAATTTTCTTCCTGACGCAGGTAAGAGATCGCTTCTACTCCATCGCCCGCATTGATGATTTGGTGATTTCCCCCACTTTCTTTGAAAGCCTCTTCAATCAGACGGACGTGAGCGAGGTTATCTTCAACTAATAAAATATTGCAGTTTTTCATATTCTATTATTCAGTCGGAGGTGGTAAACCAATACTGCGATCGCCATATTTGTTAACCAATACTGCGATCGCCATATTTGTTTACATTACGAACTCATACTTTGTACTTTATACAATATTTCTTTACATTGTGCAACAATTACAGAAAATACGGGACTCGAACGCGACCCCTAATTTTGTTGTTTTTCTTGATTAAGTGATTTTTCGATCGCGAAATATTTTTCGATCTCGACTTGGTTTTGTGCGGGTAGAACAATTTGACAGAAACGAGTCACTTACCTAAGATTAAAAATAATGAGAAAGTCTTGAGTCATATCCTCGGGAAAGCAATGCACCAAATCGGCAAGACGATTCAAAAACGCTATTATCTTTTGGGAATTTTGGGGGAAGGAGGAAGCGGTATTACCTACCATGCCAAAGATATCCAAAACAAAGAGAATGTCGCTCTCAAAGCACTTTCTCTCCAATATTTACAAGATTGGCAAGCGATCGATCGCTTTGAGCGAGAAGCCAAGATTTTAGAGCAACTCAATCATCCCGCAATTCCTCGCTATTTAGATTATTTTCAAATCGATACAAAGAGCGATCGCTACTTCTATATCGTACAGGAACTCGCACCCGGTCGTGCTTTAGATCGTTGGATAGCGGAAGGTTGGCGAGTGACGGAAACTGAAGTGAAAGCGATCGCCAAACAAATCCTCGAAATTTTAGTTTACCTGCACGATCTTTCTCCTCCGGTCATTCACCGGGATATCAAGCCACAAAATCTCATTCGACGGGAAGACGGGAAAATATTTCTCGTGGATTTTGGTGCTGTGCAACAAACCTATCAAAGTACCCTTGCAAGAAGCAGTACGGTAGTGGGAACGTTTGGTTATATGGCACCGGAACAGTTCATCGGTCAAGCCGTTCCCGCTACGGATTTATACGGCTTGGGAGCTACCTTATTGTTTATTTTAACCCATCGTTCTCCGGCGGACTTTCCGACCGAGGGATTGAAGCTCGAGTTTCGCGATCGCGTGCCAACTTCTCCAGAGTTTGGCGAATGGCTGGAAAAACTCCTCGAACCCGATCTCGGCGATCGCTTTGAGAATCCAAAGCAAGCACTAAAAGCCTTATTAAGTCCGAAAATTCAAACTGCGCGATCGCCTGTTTTTAAACGTCGCAAAAATCGAGCAATTTTAGCGCTAGGAATAACAACTGTTTTAGCGATCGGGTATGTATATCGTTATGCTTTCCTCAGCAGTCTGGGATTTACTCCCGAACCGTTTTATAAAGCGATTCTGGATGGCAATATTGAAACACTCCAATACTATTTAGATCGGGGCATTCGGGTTAATACACGAGATATGTTAGGCAGCAGTCCCTTGCATTGGTCGGTCACGAATCAACATGCCGATGTTATTTTATTATTAATTCAGCATGGCGCAAAACTCGACAAAACATATCCCACAGATAACCATCAAGTTTTACACATTGCCGTACAGCAAGAAACCATAGATATCGCCAAATTATTAGTAGAACATGGTGCGGATGTTAATGCCCGAGATGATTTGGGAAGAACTCCCCTTCATTCTGCTATTTATAAACCCGATGTTCGTTCTGCTTTTTATTACGGAATGCAAGGAACATCAACCCAGCCTTCCTCAGAAATTATTGCTTTACTGTTGCAAAATGGTGCGGATGCCAATGCACGAGATTCGAGCAATATGACTCCATTAGATTATGCCACCCGAGTCAGGGTCAAAGAATTAGAAATAGTAGATGACGTTGAAAATCTGCTTTACAGCTATGGTGCAGAACCAAGACAACATGATAACCAATAAGGAAAAATATCATAAATCTTAAAAGAGGGCAAGATGCAACACCATCAAACCGGAGAAATTGTTAATAACGCATACCAAATTCTCGATATTTTAGGACGGGGAGGGACGGGAATAACTTATAAGGCACTGCATTTACAAAGCCAAGAAATTGTTGCCTTAAAAACCCTCTCCCTCAAACAGATAAAAGAGTGGAAAGTTTTGGAACTATTTGAACGAGAAGCAAAAACTCTATCGCGATTGAATCATTCTGGGATTCCTCGCTATCTTGATTTTTTTTGGGTAGACGATCCGAGCGATCGCCGTTTTTACATCGCGCAACAGTTAGTTGAAGGGGTTTCTCTCGAAATTTTTGTTACTGAGGGTGGATTTAATAATCCCACGCAAGTTTGGAATTTTGCAGGAATTGTTCTGGAAATTCTGATTTATTTGCAAGACTATCAACCTCCAATTATTCATCGAGATATTAAGCCACAAAATATTATTATTCAACCGCCGATTTCTGGAGAAAGTCAAGCCAAAGAACGAGTTTTTCTCGTTGATTTTGGTGCGGTACAAGATACTTATCGCCATACGATTACCCGAGGGAGTACGGTGGTGGGAACTTATGGATATATGGCACCGGAACAATTTCGCGGTCAAGCCGTTCTCGCTACAGATTTGTATGGTTTAGGTGCAACATTATTATTTATTTTAACTCAAAAGAATCCTTCCGATTTACCCCGACGCAATCTCAAAATCGATTTTCGTTCCGTGATTACCCTCGATCCTCCTTTTGCAGATTGGTTGGAAAAAATGCTCGAACCTGCCCTAGAAGATCGTTTTGCCTCAGCACGAGAAGCACTAGCAGTTTTAAGAGGAGAAGAAAAGATTAGAACCACTCCCCGACTGATAAAACCTCCTAACAGTCCTGTTTCCTTACAAAGTAGCGAGGCTATCTTAAAAATTGAAATTCCTCCTGTTGGTTTTCGCAGCGATCGCGGTCTTTTATACGGAAGAATTGTTTTTATTTGGAATGGAATTTTATTATTTTTAGTTTCGTCAATGCTGCTTTTTTCTCTAATTTTAACACCTACAAACTATTTAACTTTTGGTATTTTTGTTATTTTGGCATTATGGATGTTACGCAAGTTTCTCTATACCAATCTCTCTCGCATTCGTTTGGAAATTGAGCCACCCACCATACGCTTACAAAAATCTCTTTGGGGAATGCGTCATCAAAATATTCAGTGTCAACTCATCCCTCGCGATCGCGTCCGGGTTAAGTTAAGTCGTTTCCCCAAGTTCGAGAGATTATTTTCAGTCTGTCAAATCAAAACTGCAAGGAAAACGATTTTTTTTGGTTTCTTCCTGACTGCAAAGGAGCAAGAGTGGTTAAGTGCTGAAATCAATGAATTTTTAGAACGGAAAAAGACACGATGAACTTAATTTGTGCTATCAAGTACCATGACAATTTCTATTTCGTTAAAGTCCTAACACTTGCTAGTTTCTCTTGAATCCATGAGTTTACTAGATCGCTTACCGAGATCCCTTGTTTTCCGGCTAGATCGAGAAGTTGTTGATAAAGTTCTTTTTCTATTTCATAATAAACTTTCCCGCCTTCAACCTTAAAATGAACTTGAAATTCAACAGGATCGCAGCGATCCCAATATTCAGACATATCGCGATCGCTCCAACGATCTCCCAACTCGTCATAAGTCTTTGCTAACTCTTGAGAATTAGGAAGATGATTTTTTTTGATATCTTTTTCGTTCGCCATCAGTCATGTCCCTTGCAGATAAAATTAGTGCGTTGCGATCGAGTTTGTAAATAAAGAAAACAATTAAATAGCGTCCCGAATTGGTTCGACCATAAGCAGAATAAACATCTTCATTTTCGCGATCGCCTTTTTCAACAAACTTAATAATTGGAAAGCGAGCAAAAACTTCAATAACCTCTTCGGGAAAAACGCCATGTTTGCGATCTAGTTTCTCCACAATCCTTTCGAGGAAGATGAAGTCATAGATATTTAACAGGATTGTATCTCCTTTCACTCAATCTTGCTATACTCTACCGCTATTGTTCGCGATCTTTGCTTCCCCAGATATTTTTTAGCGATCGCTCAAAATTATTGGGAATTACAGAGCCGCAGAGCCATGCCTTCAGCGCTTAAACGGCCAAGCGATCGCGCCTCAATGGTATAATAGCCAACTGCTCTAGCATTACCGCCAGAGAAGAATAAATTATAGTTGCACCAACCCTTAAAAATTTTATGAGCGAAGTTACAGAACGCCCCCTCCCTCAAGTCGATACCTCGGATGTGAAGCTCACCAAAGAAGAGGCATTGATGCTCTACGAAGATATGGTACTAGGGCGACAGTTCGAAGATAAATGCGCTGAGATGTACTATCGGGGCAAAATGTTTGGATTTGTTCACCTCTATAACGGACAGGAAGCGGTTTCTACTGGCGTGATCAAAGCCATGCGCCAAGATGAAGACTATGTTTCCAGCACTTACCGGGATCACGTCCACGCCCTCAGTGCAGGTGTACCTGCTCGCGAGGTCATGTCAGAATTGTTCGGCAAGGAAACGGGCTGTAGCAGGGGACGGGGGGGATCGATGCACATGTTCTCCGAACCCCATCGTTTGTTAGGCGGTTATGCTTTTGTTGCTGAAGGCATTCCCGTAGCAACTGGGGCGGCATTTCAGAGCAAATATCGCCGGGAAGCGCTTGGGGATGAAAGTGCCGATCAAGTGACTGCCTGTTTTTTTGGGGATGGTGCCAGCAATAACGGGCAGTTTTTTGAATGTTTGAATATGTCCGCCCTTTGGAAATTGCCCATCCTTTACGTGGTGGAAAATAATAAATGGGCGATCGGCATGGCTCACGATCGCGCCACTTCCCAACCGGAAATTTACAAAAAAGCCAGCGTTTTCGGCATGCACGGGGTAGAAGTGGATGGGATGGATCTCCTAGCGGTGCGAAAAGTGGCGCAAGAAGCGATCGCTCGGGCTCGGGCGGGGGAAGGGCCCACGCTCATCGAGGCTCTGACTTATCGCTTCCGGGGTCACTCCCTCGCGGATCCAGACGAACTTCGCAGCCAACATGAAAAGGAATTTTGGAATGCCAGAGATCCCATCGTGCGCTTTGCCAGTCACGTTCTCGCGCAAAATTTGCTCACTCAGGAGGAACTAGACGCGATCGATCGGAAAATTCATGACGTTATTGAGGATGCCGTGACATTTGCTGAGTCCAGTGCGGAACCCGATCCTCGCGAACTCTATCGTTATATCTTTGCAGAGGCGTAAATGCCAGCCATTTTCAATAGGGTAAAATCTAATTCATTCCATTGTATTAATTTTTAATTCCCTGCAAAAAGGGATGGTTTCTCTAGAGAAACCATCCCTTTCCGTATAATCGCGTTTTTTATATTCAGGGTCTCTTATGGAGATGACCCCATTTAAAAAGTAGAGTCTTTATTTCAGGCGACCCTATTTAAACTTTTACTATCCTGTCAGGGATCGCGCTTTTTCCAAGAATCCATAATATTTTCTTTATGTTTTTTGATTTTCTGCCTTGTTTCAAAGAATTCTTCGATCGCCAAGTTGGCAAGCGATCGCATTCTCAAGTTTTCGTCAGCGAGACAGGGCGCGGTTTTTGCAATCTTTCCGTGACAAGGGCTTCTGAGGAAGCCATATCGTATTTAACGAGATTGGCTAATTCTTGCAGTTGCCCGATCGCCTCGGCTCCTTCTAATTTCATCAACTCGCGATCGTCTCGCATCTCCGTCCAGGTAATTCCGTAATCGGATACGAGGAAGCGAATCAGATGATTTTCTCCCAAACTCACCATAAACGAAGCGCTATTCATCTCGTCCCCACAGGTATAACAAGATGCTAAATAATCTCGATTCTCCAATACTGTTGCCAGTGCTTGTAGATTCATCACGAGATCGCGAACGAATTGACGGTGCTGTTGTGCTAATCGTAAGAACACGGCATTTTCCTCCAAACACCACACATACTCTATTCTAATTCTTTTAACATTTTCTTAAGATTTTGTCTCAATCGGGCTGATTCAGATAATTGGCGATCGCGCGATCGCTTGATTTGAAAAAGTTATAACCCAATTGAATTATCTAATCGGATCGAGTTGGACAATATTGTCCAATTTCTGCGCGATACTCTTCCCGATGAAGGCTTATCCCTGTCATAACGGCGCATTCCTCAAATGCGATCGTTTGTTGACATTGTTTTTATACTCCGCCGTTCTTACTAATACATATTTTCAATTTTTTGTCAAGGTTTTCGCGAATTTAATTTTTTTAGCGATCGCTACCCAACCAAAAAAGCCGTAAAACCCTTTTATACAAGAGTTTTGTGGCTTGCTATCTGTCGGAATAGCCCGGGGAAAAGACTATCTTTTGATATATTTGCAACTCTTAGCAAAACTTTATACAATCGAGAGCAAAGCAATGAGTATTTATTCCTAATGGACTGGTCAAACTTTGAATTTCCGTGGCTAACCGCAACAATTCTCCTGCCTCTAGTCGCATCTCTCGCAATTCCCGTCATTCCCGATAAAGAGGGTAAAACCCTGCGCTGGTACTCCTTCGGCGTTGGATTCACAACCTTAACCCTTGCCTTATGGGGATTTTGGCAAAATTACGACCCCAACGAAACGGGGTATCAACTCACGGAAACCATGACTTGGTTGCCGCAAATCGGAGTCAATTGGTCATTAGGGGTCGATGGATTATCCATGCCTCTGATTATTCTGTCTTGCTTTATCAGTACGCTTGCTATCCTTGCATCGTGGCGGGTGGAACGAAAGCCTCGTTTATTCTATTTCCTAATGTTGGTGCTTTACAGCGCTCAGATTGGCGTTTTTGCCGCCAAGGATTTATTCCTGTTCTTCCTCGTTTGGGAATTAGAATTAGTTCCGGTTTATCTCTTGATTTCTATTTGGGGCGGTAAAAAGCGCCTTTATGCAGCAACTAAATTTATTCTCTATACAGCCTTAGCTTCCTTATTTATTCTTGTTGCTGCTTTAGCAATGGCATTCTATGGCGACAATGTCACATTTGATATAGCCGAGTTGGGATTAAAACAGTATCCCCTTGCTCTAGAAATGTTAGCTTACATCGGCTTTCTCATCGCCTTTGGAGTCAAATTACCCCTCTTCCCCTTACACACTTGGTTGCCCGATGCCCACGGAGAGGCTTCCGCACCTGTCTCGATGATTTTGGCAGGGGTTTTATTAAAGATGGGCGGTTATGGTTTAATCCGCTTCAATGTGGAAATGTTCCCCATCGCTCACATCAAATTTGCTCCCGTTCTTATCATCTTAGGGATTGTTAACATTGTCTACGGTGCATTTGCTGCCTTCGGACAAACAAACTTAAAACGCCGCTTGGCTTACTCCTCAATTTCTCATATGGGCTTTGTTCTCATCGGGATTGCTTCCTTCACGGAATTGGGCATGAGTGGGGCAATGTTACAGATGCTTTCCCACGGTTTAATTGCTGCAATCTTGTTCTTCTTAGCTGGTGTTGTTTACGATCGCACTCACACGCTGATGATGGACGAAATGAGCGGTTTAGCAAAATTAATGCCGAAAACCTTCGCCCTATTCGTCGCGGGTTCGATGGCATCACTGGCGTTACCTGGAATGAGCGGTTTTGTAAGCGAATTGACGATTTTCTTAGGATTGTCTAACAGCGATATGTACGGCGCTTCTTTCAAAGTCGTCACCGTATTTCTTGCCGCAGTCGGATTGATCCTCACACCGATTTATCTACTCTCTGGATTGCGGGAAGTCTTCTACGGGAAAAATGAAGAGTCCTTGCCTTTCAAAGCCTTTGAAATGGATGCTAAACCCCGGGAAGTGTTCATCGCCGCTTGTTTGGTAATTCCGGTGGTTGCGATCGGCATTTATCCGAAATGGGTCACGGATACTTACGACGTGAAAACCGTAGGGGTTGCGATCGCCTCTCGTCAAGCCTTCCCCATCATTGCGCGAGAAGTGCCCCATCAAACCACATCCCACTTTTTACCCATCGCAACTCCGGCTTTAATGGCACCATCTTTGGAAAATTAGCAAGATAATTTAACAAAATTTAACTAAAATGAAAGCGATCGCTTCTGCTGGAAATAGGGCGATCGCTTTTTAAGGGTTGGGCGATCGGGATAGATCGATTAATATTGCTAATCTCGCGAAGCCTCTTTTCTAAGTCTCGGTCAATCTCGGAATCAATTGAGCCAAATTGCAAGGACGATTGCGAGAATCAAGTTGGTCTTTAATAATACCCCATCCCGTTTGACAAGCACCGCTAGAACCCGGCAAACAAAAGATATAAGTCCCATTCACCACCCCTGCCAGAGTCCGAGACTGAATGGTCGAGGTTTTAATCTCTTGATAAGAAATCATCCGACATATTTCGCCAAACCCTTCGATTTCTTTATCTAATAGAGGTTTAACGGCTTCTGGCGTGCCATCTCGTCCCGTAACCCCCGTACCGCCAGTCGTTAAGATCACTTGAACCGATGGTTCTGCAACCCATTTCGAGATTACAGCGCGAATTTGGTAAATATTATCGGGAACAATGGTTTTTTCGGCTAAAAAATGTCCTGCTTCGGTTAAGCGATCGACTAATATTTTGCCCGATTTATCATCCGCTTCGGTTCGCGTGTCAGAAACCGTCAGCACGGCAATTTTTAAAGGGAGTAAAGATTCGTTGTTATTCATTTATTGCTGCCCGATCTAAATCTTAGTTTTCTGAGCGATAACATCTTCCAACTTCTCTTTTAAATCGGTGATGTTCGTCGTCCCAATATCTCCTTGTTGGCGAGTCCGAATACTCAAAGTTTGAGTTTCAACTTCTCGATTGCCAACGATCGCGACAACGGGAATTTTTTCTAATTCGGCATTCCGGATTTGCTTACCCAAACGTTCCCCCGTACAGTCTATTTCTGCCCGATAACCAGCCTGTTTGAGCATTTCTAGTACCGCATTCCCATACGCCCTTTGTTCCTCACCTACGGGGAGCAAGCGAATCTGTATCGGTGCGAGCCATAACGGAAAATCCCCGGCATAGTTTTCGATTAAAATGCCGTAAAAACGCTCTAAAGACCCAAAAATTGCCCGATGAATCATAATCGGACGTTGATGAGAACCATCAGCCGCGACATATTTCATGTCAAAGCGTTCGGGTAAATTAAAATCGACTTGGATCGTCGAACATTGCCAAGTCCGGCCGATCGCATCTTTAATTTTGATATCGATTTTAGGGCCATAGAAAGCACCGCCCCCCTTATCTTCCAAGTAATCCCAACCTTTTGTATTTAAGGCTTCGACTAGAGCATTAGTCGCCAATTCCCAACCTTCATCCGTCCCGACCGATTTATCCGGGCGAGTGGACAGATTAACCTCATAGTTCTTAAACCCAAAATCCGAAAGAATCTTTTCCGTTAAATTAAGGACTCCGAGAATTTCTTGGGCAATTTGGGTGGGCAAACAGAAAACATGAGCATCATCCTGCGTAAAACCCCGTACCCGCATTAAGCCATGTAACGCCCCAGAACGTTCGTAGCGATATACCGTCCCTAATTCTGCCCAACGCAACGGTAATTCGCGATAAGAATGGAGGTCATTTTTATAGGTTAAAACGTGAAAAGGACAGTTCATCGGCTTAATTTGATAAGCCTGTTTCTCAATATCCATCGAGTCGAACATATTCTCCCGATAGAAGTCAAAATGACCCGATGTTTTCCACAAGTCTAAGTTAGCGATGTGGGGTGTATAGAGAAGTTCGTAACCCGAATCTAAATGAGTCTTGCGCCAATAATCTTCAATGACATAGCGCATCTTTGCACCGCGAGGATGCCAAAAAACTAACCCCCCCCCTGCGTCGTCTTGAATGCTAAACAGTTTTAACTCTTTCCCAAGTTTGCGATGATCGCGGCGTTTGGCTTCTTCTTTTTGCTTCAAATACGCCTCTAATTGTTCGGGAGTTTCCCAAGCAGTCCCATAGATGCGCTGGAGTTGAGCCTTGGTTTCATCTCCTCGCCAGTATGCCCCCGCTACGCTTTCTAAAGCGAAAGCCTTGGGGTGAATCTCTCCGGTATAGTTAATATGAGGTCCCGCACAAAGATCCCACCAAGACACAGTAGCAGGAACTTTAACGGGTTTGATTAAGGAAGGTTCGGGTAACGCTGCTTTGAGTTTTTCTCCGACATCGGGCAATCTCCCGCCATCGGGACTGCCGATATAGTAACGGGTAATGGTTTCCCCTTCGGGAATGCTGTCTAAGATTTCGAGTTTATAGGGTTCGCCTAACTGTTCGATTTCTGTTTTAATTTCTGCTCTGGTTATCTCTTCCCGAATAATCGGCAAATTCGCTTTAATAATGAAGCGCATTTGCTTGGTAATTTTTTTGAGATCTTCAGGGGTAAAAGGTTGGGGGCGATCGAAATCGTAATAAAAACCCGCATCCGTAGTCGGTCCAATCGTAACTTTTGTCTCTGGAAATAAGATTTGTACTGCCATCGCCATAACATGGGCGCAAGTGTGACGAATGCGCTCTAATTGTTCTGGGTTGGTAATTTGTAAGGGAGACTGGGTTAACTGACTGACCATTGCGATTGCGGAATTACAAGAATGATAATGGTTATCATTATACCGTGAATTGAGTCTGGGAGTTGAGCGATCGAACTAACTCAGCAAAATAAAACCCAACCCTAATGGCTAGGATTGAGTTTTTGATGCCCGGTAGCTCAACTGCGATGACATCAAAGATATAGAGTTTGGTCGCTCAAATTTCTGATGAACTTGCTAGAGGTGGTAAAACAAAGGAAGTGGCCTGCTGAATCGTTTGAGAACGCTCTCGGTAAGGGACTTTTCCTTGGGATGTATTGACATATTGGTCGATAAACTTTAACAGTTCGGGTGCAGACTCAATCGGTGCAAGTCGATCGAAAATAAAGGTCAACTTATCATCAGCCGCTAATGTTACCGCGCAAGAACGACGACAGGCTGCCATACAGGATAAGGGTTTGAGGGTGATGCGATCGCGCCATTCATATTTTTCTAGGCCCTTTTCTAATTCTTGAATGAGGTGTTGTCCTCCCGAGAGTCCGTTTTTTTTTTTCTGATCCTCGGAAAATCGACAGAGGCTGCAAACAAATAGGGTGTGTTGAGTCATAGTATTGTTGAACGAAAATAGGGGTGGATTTATAAGTAACTAAAGTTCCAGACGACGGAGAATTAGTGCGAATAGCCAATGATTCGAGAAGATGCGATCGCGAACAACTTTTGTACTATGCCCTTCTGCATTGCTTGTATAACTGGGAACTCAATTCGCCGTCTTGGTTGCTTGACGAAAGGATGCGATCGAGACCAAACGGTTGGAGGGTGCATCCCACAGAAGAAATTGGGCGCAGTCCAATACGTCTCCCATTCTCAGGGTTTTGACATCTGAGAGGAGATGACTATTTTCACGATGACAAGCAGCAAGATGATAATTGGGAATTTTTTCGCAGAGATGATGAATTGTATGATAGCCAATCTCTGCGGTAAACCATCTGAGAATGGGGGGTAATTCTAAATAACTGCTGCCTTTAACTGCTGCCAAAACATAGTTCCAGTCTGCTGTTTTGTGAGCATAAGCCCCTTCAAAAATATGCTGGACAAAAAAGATCCAGATAAAAATCATCCCCGAACAGGCGATCGTAATAGAGTAAATACTCCAAAACAGCCAAAATCCCCATAAATGACCTAGAATAATCCAGCCACCGACTACACAAATATTGTTGAGCAGTAAATCCCAAAATTCAGTAGCCGATTGCCAATGTTTAGAATGGTGGGTAGATAAGGTTTGCCCTAAGTAAAACTCTGAATCCTGCATCAAAGCAGTGAATAGATGATGAATGAAATCAAAGATTCCCATAATCAACATCAATCTAGGTTTAATAACAAGGTAGAAAAAACCACCAAGAAGTCCCATGAACGGATGTCGTAAGACTTCATACAATCTTTGATTCAACGGATCGAGTTGAGAAAACTCCTCAGTCGATAAGAAATCTGCCACACCCCGATATCGCTCCCAGTCCCCATTCGTTTTATGATGGTAAGCATGATCTCTTGACCATCCATATTGAGGCATTGCATTGATTACACCCAGCAAGAATCCCAAGATTCGGTTTGCTAATGTTGACTGAAAGAGAGAATCGTGTCCGCAATCGTGCATTAAAGAGAAACAACGTAGTGAAAAGAGGATTTGCAAGATAATAATCGGAGGGAGTAACCACAGAGAAATCGATGTAGCTTTTACTGCCAAAATCCACAAGAGAACATAAGGCACAACAGTATTGAGAATTTGATAGGTCGCCCGTAGGTTACTTCTCTTGATATAAGTCGTCAAAACAAAGTCGCCTTTTCTGAGTGCATCCTGTGGTTTTATTCGATGGTTTCGGACTTTACTCATTGCATTCTCCGCGAGTCGGTGAATCAAGCTGAAATTCTGACCAACGCCACTGCATTTGCTGGTAACAATCTATGGTGGTAATTGCAAGATTTTGGAGTAGATTAATCTCTGCTCGACCATTTTTGTTAATCAAGAGCAGAATTTGTTGGACTGGATTATAAGTGAGAGTCGTGTCGATTAAGCGTTCAACTAAGGTTGCTTTCAAGTTCAATGTCTGTAAATAGGTAGAAACATCTGACAGAGCCACGAAATGAACGGCATACTCTATAATGTCAGTGTTCCAATTCACTGATGCCTCGTCAGCGATCGCCACGTTACAGACCACCATGCCTCGTCCCTGAGTTGTAAATCCTTTCCATGCCGTATGTCCTAGAGGGACAAGGTTTTCCCGAATAAATGGATTTTGCCGATAGCCAGAATAGCTATGCCAAAGATCGTTTCTCATAACTATCCTCTCGCAGTTGTTGTGTTGCTCCTACCCTGCTTTTAAGGGCAGGGTGGAAATATTCGTTTTCAAAAAATTAAGTGAGAAATTTGATTGAATTACAGTCAAATTGATGACGATGGGTGCGGAGGCTTCCGACCCAGATCCAATCGTCATGTGGATATTTAACTCGCCCTTCCTAATTGAGGGATGCGACCCAGAAAACCCGTCATCAACTTGAGAGCAAAAATCTTAAATGGGGGTAGATTCCGCAGTAGCCAAAGCCCCAGACGACGGATAATGAGTGCGGGTAGCCAATTGTTCGAGAAGATGCGATCGAGGAAATCTGTAAACCCCAGTACAGTCAGGTTTTCGATTTTACGCCAGCGTTCGTAACGTTTGAGAACTTTAACCTCGCCGATATCTTCTCCTCGTTGATGGCTCTCTGAGAGAACTTGTGCCAATGCAGCAGCATCTCGAATTCCGAGATTGAGTCCTTGTCCTCCCACGGGATGGCAACGGTGTGCAGCGTCTCCAATTAATGCGAGTCGGGGCTTGACATAATGCCAACACTGAAATAACTGCACGGGGAAAATGGCGCGATCGCTCTCTAACTCGAGCTTGCCTAACAAGCCTCCCGTATAGTATTCCAGTTGGGTTAAAAACTCTGCTTCCTCTAGCTCCTGAATGGCTCGAGCCTCTGCATGAGGAGCAGTCCAAACAATACTACAGCGATTTCCGGGTAAGGGTAACACCCCCATTGGGCCATTCGCCCAAAATCGCTCGAAGGCGATATCATTACGGGGCGCTTCGTGGCTAACCGTAAAGGTGACACAGGACTGCCAATATTTCCAGCCTGTTGTTTTAATTCCAGCCCAGTCGCGAAGGCGCGATCTCGCTCCATCGGCACCGATGACCAGTTTTGTCCTTAATTGCCGTTGATGACCGTCTATGTCTACCTCGACCACTGCACCTTCAGCCTCGTAGGTCACTCCACGAGTCTTAGCGGGACATAACCAGTTTGCATGGTCGCATCCCTCGATGTACTTTTGCAAAGACTGCAAAATCGTTTTGTGTTCGGCGACATAACCCAGAAATTCCGTTCCCAAATCGACGGTTTTAAATTTAACGATTTGAGGATCGTCAGCATCAGAGAGATAAATCTGGCGATACTTGCCCAGATCTGCAATAACTTCTGACAAAATCCCAATTTTCTGAAAAATTCTTCCAGAAAGAGGAGAGAGAGAATAGGCTTGCTCCCTAGCTGCTGCGACTTCTAAAGAATTCGCTTCAATGACGATCGCACTTAATCCAGAGTTTTTAAGGGCAGCCGCTAGAGTCGCACCGACAATTCCCCCCCCGACAATCACCACATCACAATCAAAATTAGTCACC
Organism: Cyanobacteria bacterium P01_E01_bin.42; assembly: GCA_039194995.1. GTDB lineage: Bacteria > Cyanobacteriota > Cyanobacteriia > Cyanobacteriales > Spirulinaceae > CCY15215. Next base: position 59,090 of record JBCCVR010000002.1, read on the forward strand.
ATTTGCTATTAATTTGTTAAGCGTTAACGACTTGAGAGCGAGCAGTTTCCTCAGACTGTGCGGCAGAATCGGACTTAAGGGCGCGAAACATTCCAAATCTGCAAAGTCCGGCACCAAACCCGATCCGCATTAACAATAGAGTGGGGACTTCTCTCAATGATTTGATAAATCCCGAGAAGCCAAACTTAATCAGTCCTTGAGGTCGCACGATTCCTTGCAAAATCGAATCAATCCAAGAAGGGAGAGTTTCTTGCGTCCAATCTGCTGTTACCACTTCTCCTGCGACTAATCCCGTCTCTGCGATCAGTTCGGAAAAGCCTTCGATACTCGAAAAAGCTGGGTGCGACCACTGATCTAGAAGTTGACGCATGACGGGTTTTTCCCAGAAATTCAGTGGGATGGTGCGATCGTCGCGCTGATTCCAGTCTGCTACAACTAAAATACCGCCAGGTTTTAAGACTCGCATCATTTCTGACGCATATTTAGCTTTATCGGGCATATGGGGGCCTGCTTCAATCGACCAAACCACATCGAAACTATTATCGGGAAAAGATAAGGCCAAAGCATCATCGACTTGGAATTTAGCCGTAACTTCTTGGGGGGTTAATTCTGTTGCCCGTTGTACTTGTTTGGGACTGATCGTAACCCCCGTCACTTCAAACTCGTATTCTTTGGCTAAGATACGGCTGCTACCCCCAATTCCACAACCGACATCTAAAACAGTTGTCTTGGAAGGTAAAGTATCTAAGCCACCCCATTTGACCATTTCGCGAACGAAGTCGGCTTTGGCTTCTAAAAAATCTTTACGCTGCGGTGGCGAACCATAATGCCCTAAGTGGATATGTTCGCCCCAGTAAAATTCTAAGATACCGTCTTGAGTCCATTCATCATAGGAATTGGCGACCGTATCAGACGATTCATAACTGCGGGGAGTGATTAGATAGAGGGCAACACCGACTATTAATAGTAAAACCAGAAATCCCAAGGCGTAATATAGGTACATTGAAGTTAAGTTGTAATATTGGTTGTTATGAAATCGAGTCAGCAAAACTCAAGGCTTTTTGGGTGAAAGAGATTAACCTTTTCTTCCACAACTAGGAGGATGATATCCCGAGTAGTAAGTGTGTGGAAGAGAAAGATCGGCATAGTTTGGGATGGTTTGTATTACCAGCCAGACCAGACTCGAGTGAATTGCTGATAAGGCAACAGCCCAGACAGTATTTTTTAGGAAAATGTGCCACAAAATTGTGAAACTAAATCCATATTTTCCCATTAACTGGGCAATTAAGACGATACTACCTTGGTAAATAGCATAACCACCTATAACAGCGATCGCTAACCAAAGTAAATAACCCCGAAAACTACGACGGCTAAATTTTGGTTGTAGTGCCACCAACCCAGTAATCGCAATCATTCCCAAACCCATTATTAACCCCCAAGTAAAAGACTCAAAGGTACGGGGATACTGACGAATGGTAAAACCATAAAGCTGATTTGCAAACCAGATACTCATCGCACTAATCAGTGCTTTGTTACGAGTTAATGTGTTACCAGCTACCGCAGCAAAACCAACTAAGGGCACATGAGCATAGATAATGCTGCTCGCGCTACCAATAGCAATTAGAGATAATTGCCACCTATTACTATTGCTTACCATTTTCCCTGCTGTTTGCCATAAATTGAGTTGACTCAAAGCAGTCAATGAAAACTTTTTCAGGGGTTTCTCGAATGAGGATGGATAAGAGTTTAGAGTGTTTTGTGAGTCAACGAATCTCGGACTATCCAGTCTTTTACTCTGGGAATTCATCTTTTAGTCCTTTTACTACGAACACGATTACAATGTCAATCAAACCAATCGAATTAAGTTGGGTATCGCTATTGAGATATCTATCGTTCCAAGACCACATCAAAATGAGACTCGCGACAATCTATAGCAAGTCCATTTGAGTTACAGTTAAGGATCGAATTCTAAAGAAATCTAGGAGTTAACCGTGGAACGGGCATCACTTCGACACGCTCCGCGATCGATTATACTTACTTGGTGACAATTGAATCACCAAGCCTGAGAACAAGATATCTTAAGTAATAGAAAAAGATCGCATCTAACTACTAAACCCTTGATAGTTGTTGCGTAGTTAAAAAGGGCGCAGTTAAAAAGGTTTTAGTTAAAAGAGTTGCAGTAAAAGAATTAATGATTTCTGCAATCAAAAAATATTTAAACATCTGTACCTCGCAGATTAGTTTGTTTTGTAGTGTTAGCATCGGCGGGCATTCTGACTTAGAGAAGTTGAACCCAGAGAAGTTTAACTTTCCCATCACAGTTGCGGGACAGCGACGGATTTACACCGAACTTTCCCCTTTGCTCCTAATGGCTGGTCTCCATTAGAACCGATCGCTCGTTGTTCATAGTAACCCTAACATAGATTTATTGCAACAAGAAATTTATTTGTTTTTCAATCTGTTCTCGCTACAGGTTTTAATCCGAGAACTTGGTAAAGTGCGATCGCCTTAAACTCCAATGGCAATTCCGCGCATCTGACGCAGGACATAAATTAATTTTAAGCGATCGCTGTTGCACTCCCTTCTTAAGATTAAGGAAAATGCCCAAACTCCCAAACTTGCTGCTATTATTTGATTGCCCACGATCCACCGGCACTGAGCGCATTCGGAATATTACCAATCATCCTTCCCCAATTTAGCAATTATTGTGGAAATGCGATCGATACTGAAGTCTATGAATCCAACCCAATTGAACTCAGACAATTTTCTGCCTCGTTTTTCTAAGCTGGCACTTACGAATACACTATCCAATATTATGATTCCCTTGTCGGGATTGGTTAGTGTAGCTTTTCTCGGACATTTGACGGAAATTCGCCATTTGGCCGGGGTTGCGGTGGCAACGGTTTTGTTTACTTATCTCTATCGACTGTTACATTTTTTGCGAATGGGAACAACGGGAATAACCGCACAAGCTGTCGGTCGAGACGATCGCGAAGCACTATTATTGGTTGGTTGGCGGAATGGTTTAATTGCTCTGGTGTTGGGAATTGCGATCGTTCTTTTACAATACCCTCTCGAGAAAATTTGGTTCTTTTTACTCGATGCCCCTGAAGATGTGAAAACGTCAGGTATTGCTTATTTTAATGCTCGAATTTGGGGCGCACCTGCTGTTGCTCTCAACTTAGTCGCGATCGGTTGGCTATTGGGAAAAGAAATGAGTGGGAAGGTTTTAATCATGACAATTGTGGGCAATGTCAGCAATATTATCTTTGATTATTTTTCTATTATGCAATGGGGTTGGGGAAGTATGGGGGCAGGTTTATCGGCCTGTTTGAGTCAATATTTAACGTTGTCGATCGGGTTATTCTTTATTGGTCAAGATGTTCATTTTGAAGAAATCCAACAGTTAAGCGATCGCTTTTGGCAATGGTCTGGATTTAAAACAGTTTTTTCAGTTAATCGAGATACGTTTATTAAAATATTAAGTAATCGAGCCAGTCTCGTTATTTTTACCAATATTAGTGCAGGAATTGGCACCCAAGTTTTAGCAGGAAATGCTTTAATTATTGAACTCTTTCTCTTTACTATCTCTTTTATTGAAGGTTTTGGATTGGCAGCAGAAACCTTGGCTGGAACTTTTCTCGGACAGGAAAAATCAGACCGCTTACCATTTTTAGCTGTATTTTCAGTTAGCACTGGTGTTTTTTTCGCTCTGCTTTTTTCAGGAATTTCAAATATTTTTCCCGAAACTGTATTTGGAATTTTAACCAATCACTTTGAGGTTATTAACGAATTAAAGAAATATGCGATCTGGTTAATTCCCCTGCTTGTTTTTAATGCAATTGCATTTATGTTTGATGGTTATTTTATTGGTTTAAGCAATACAGCGATTGTTCGCAATTCTGCGTTATTGGGGTTAACGATTGGATTTCTTCCTATTCTTATTCCTGCTTGGCTATATGGAGATAATCATATCTTGTGGCTCTCTCTAGTTGCATTTATGATTGTCAGAACAATTTATGTTAGTTTTGAATTTATCCGTGCAACTCCTAATTTTGGTTTTCTTGGATTGAAAACCCAAGATAAGGTCTGAGGAATTCAAGCTAGTAAATGTAATCAGCAACAAAATAATATTTAAATTCAAGCACATTCTTGGAAGGATCGAGTAAAGCAACAGTTAAATGTTCTTCAGGACGATCGGCAAAACGAGTCGAAGGTTTATGCAAAAACTGAACATCATGTTTCTCTGCTTTTTCAATAATCCGATCGAAGTGCGATCGCTCTAAAAATGTACGTCCAAAATGACGAGGGTACATTTTGGGATTTTGGTCAATTTCACTCGGTGCTAAATGACAAACCAATTGATCGCCAAAAAAATCCAGAGTTATTCTGTCATCGTATTCTCGGGCAACTCGACAATCTAGAACTTCTGTATAAAATTTTTTAGCTGCACGCAAGTCGTGAGTTGGTATTGCTAAATGGAAAATACTACTTGGATTTTGAGGTAAATTCATTGGACTTGCTCTTAAGAAGTTCTAGAATGACAATCAAATCATACAATACACAAATATTGGCAAATATGTCAATCACTTGGATCGCCTTGAGAAGAGTGGAAAAAAATTGTATCGCTTCTTAAACCGAGTCTCAGTGTTTCTAAAGGAATAACATCATTAACGCTTATATTTCCTAAATTTACAGAATGTCCAAATTTTTTAATTAGCCAAACTTGTTGGGCTTTATCAGGTGCTTCAAATAAGAGTTGATGAGGATGAATTTGGGTAATGATTTCATCAATCAAGCCAGAACGAATTTCTCCATCATGTCTATAGATTCCAGCCGTTCCACTTTCTCGAGCCTCCGCAATAACTTTCCATGCTCCTGCTGCTAAATCAGCTTGAATCATTTTAATCCAAAGATGAGGAGCCATTACTTTTTGGGCATCCTTACTTCCCACCTCTGATAAAACAATAAAATCTTTGGATAACTCTCGGATATATTTTTGTTTTTCTTCTAGAGAAAGTTCGAGGCTTCCGGTTGAGACTTCAACGTGAGCAATCCTAAATTTTTGAAGCATTTTCCGAAATTCATCAAATTTATTTTGCAAGATAGCAATTTCAAATAAAGTGCCACCAAAATAAACTGCGAGATCGAATTGTTGATAGAGTTCTATTTTCTCTTTTAAATTCTGAGTGATGTAACTTGTCCCCCATCCTAATTTCAAAAAATCAATGAAATGACTGCTCGTTTCTAGCAAATCTTGGGCGCTTCGCAGACCAATGCCACGATCGATAACATGAGTAATTCCAATCTGACGAGGTTTTTGCGATCGCTGAGGAAGTTTGAGAAAATCCAACATTTGCGCTTTTCGGTACAACTTTTACAATAATATCTATCATATTTGTGTTCAGTTCAATCCGTCGCGGCTTGGCGATCGCCCTGACCAAAATAAACGATCCAACAGAAAGCGATCGCCAAGTCACCAAGGAATATCAGCGATCGCGTCAGGGTTTGCCACTGCCTCACCAATAATATTGGTGAGAAAGCACGCGCTTTCCGTTATGATAATGATTATTATTCTTATAAAAATCTATTCAAGATTAGCTATTGATGAAAAAGACAAACGATCGCGTTGAAATTGTCATTGTCGGGGCTGGGGCTGCTGGAATTGGCTGCGGCGTAGTCTTAAGAGATTTAGGCATTGAAAACTTCGTTATTTTAGAACGACATCAAGTCGGGGCTTCTTTTAGTCGCTGGCCTGAAGAAATGCGCTTCATTACGCCGTCGTTTCCCAGTCATGGTTTTGGATTGCTGGATCTCAACGCAATCGTTTTAAATACATCTCCTGCCCTCAGTGTCAGAAAGGAACATCTTTCGGGAAAAGAATATGCCTTCTATTTGGAGACTGTTGCCGAGTATTTTCAACTCCCGATCGCAACCGAGACTAATGTAAGCAGTATTTCAGCTTTACCCCAAGGCCAAGGCTTTGTCTTGGAAACTTCTCAAGGGGAGTTGCGATCGCAATTTGTAATTTGGGCGGCTGGAGAGTTTCAATATCCCAATCTTAATCCGTTTCCGGGGGCGGAATTGTGCATTCATAATTCCCAAATAAAGTCTTGGACGGCGATCGAGGGGGATGAATTTGTTGTTATCGGAGGCTATGAAAGCGGGATAGATGCAGCGTCCAATTTGGCAGCATTAGGGAAAAAAGTCAAGTTAATCGATCGCCAGAGTAGCTGGTCAAACTTAGAACCCGATCCGAGTGTTTCTCTGTCTCCTTATAGTTTACAACGTTTAAAAATAGCTTATAGTATGGGTCGGGTCGAACTCATTGGAGAACGGCAGGTTAAAGCTGTCAAATCCGAAAAAAAAGGCTATGTGGTGGAGACTGAATCCGAACAGTGGTTGAGTTCTACACCACCAATTCTCTGTACCGGGTTTAATAGCAGTTTAAAACAAATTGCGCCTCTATTTGACTGGTCAGAAGGCCATGCAGCCTTAACTCAAGATGATGAATCTACCCTCACACCTGGATTATTTGTTGTTGGTCCTTCAGTACGTCAGGGAAACCTAATTTTTTGCTTTATTTACAAATTTCGGCAGCGATTTGCCGTGGTCGCAAATGCGATCGCGCAACGTCTGGGAGTCGATACAACACCATTAGAAATCTATCGCCGAGAAGGTTTGTTCTTAGATGACCTTTCTTGCTGCGATAACGATTGTGTTTGCTAAACATTGACCGCTCCCACCTTGAAAAACGGGTAGAATAGAACAGACGTTTACTCCCTTAGCTGATGAATCCGTTAAGATCGGTATGGAGCGTATCGATCGCTGTATTGGGAGCGAGCATCATATCGCCGGCGATCGCTCAACCCCACCTCGAAATTGACCCCCAAACCCCTTCCTTTAAACGGACGCTTTCCCTCGGTGATATCCGCCTTGTTATTGACCACAGAGCCAGCGTCGAAGATGCGTGTCTGAAACGCCGCGGCCAAGGATTATCCTGCGATCGCTTCAATGAGTGCGCCTAGAATCTGATAATTCGTATCTGAATAGGAGGCTGTAGGTATGCGGCTTTTGGCTCTCTCTATCCAGAAGTGCTTGTAGCTTTTTATCTACGTTGTTCATCTTGGAGAATCAAGGATAGGCTACATTGATTGGTGAGAAGGGGGACTTGATGCCCATGACTGAGTACGTGCCTGACGCATTAACATCATACCTAGCATTCCCGTGGCGGCGATCGCTTGGTTGGTCAGAACGACGACCCCCGCACCGGACTGTTTGTCGATCGCCAGATAAGAAGCATAACCCCCCACCCTTCCGTCATGCCAAACCACTCCTCGGTTGCCAACGAAGCGATCGATAAACGAGGGTTGCATCCATCCGATTCCCGTATTTCCTTTGAACTGAGGCTCACTCATCTTCTGTAAAAGCTGCGAGGCTAACCCGTTCTCTGCAACGCTGGTTTGAATGAAAGTCATCAAATCTTCAGCCGTGGAACTGTAGGCTCCTGCACCGCCAAGCGCCGCAAAAGTCCACACGGGTGTAGGTAAGCCTTGTGCTGTATACCCTTGAGCAAGTTTCGCCTTCATCTCTGGTGTGAGGGTTATAGCAGTATGGTGCATGCCAAGCGGAAGGAGTACCTTTTCCCTGACCATAGACTCATAATCTTCACCCGTTACGACTTCGAGAACATGGGCCAGCAGTCCCATCCCATAATTAGAATACTCAAACCGACCCGCTTTTCGTTTCCCCTCGGCGCTAGCCAGATAGTCAAACACGTACTTAGGCCCGAGGTAGCTGTAAGGGTCGCGCATCGGGTCATCATCCCCCGCCATCTCAGTCATTTTGTCGATAAGAGATTTAGGTATTCTGGGAAATCCTGATGTATGGGTGACAAGCTGTTGTAGCGTGACATTCCGAACGGATGACGATAGCACAATCGACTCGCTAAGGAGTTCACCCAGCGTGGCATCCATCGACACAACGCCTTCATCGCAAAGCCTCTGAAGTAGCAACGCGGTCAGCAACTTACTGATAGAGCCGATCTGAAACACTGTCTCGGCATTTGGGACTTGGGAACTCTCTTTATTGACGTTTCCATAGCCCTTAATGAATGTTGTGCCATCCTTGTACGCGCCAACAACAATCCCCTGAAAAACCCCCTTCTTCATACTCTTTTCGACTTCACTATCAATCGCAGCCTCAAAATTCTGTTTGTCGGACGTATTAATTATCCGATATCTCACATAAAAAAAATAGGAAGCCGCAAGACCTAGAAGCACGGCAATGATGAATAGGGCAATCTTCATAACAGTATTGGCTTCTTTTAACTATGAATTATACGGATTCTATAAGAATGGTGAGCTCCCAAAGTTTATCGGTGGGATAGTCGGAGTTGAAGTGGCGATCGCACCCTACCAAATCGGCGATCGCAAGTTGCCACCGATTGAATCAAACAGTTCCTGCATTGTTAGCGGCTGGGTTGAACGAAAAACACGATCGTGCCTCCCACAATCTCTGCAATAAATAATATCAACAGAAACCCGGAAGGAAAGCCACCTCTGAATGCAGCGATCGCTCTACCTAAAGGTTGAGATAACAAAAAGATGGCGACGAAATTTCCGAGCATGGCATCTTCGATACGAGCAAAAGCGAGGATACACAATAATGCTTGGGCGAAGAAAATACCCACATAGATAGCATGAAACTCACTGATGGCATTCTTTGATTTGAGTTCGTATCCCAATACAGATGCCAGTAACATTGGTTTCAGCGCCGCCCAAAGAGCGAAAAAGCCAAAGATGCACCCTGTAGCTGCTATTAGGATTTGCCGGATTAAGTCATCGTAAATCACAAATAATTCCTCTCAACTTATCGCTCTTTCAATCTTGTAGTTCCTTAGAAATTTGAGCGAATGGTGAGACATTTTAACATTCAGCGATAAGGGGAATCTCCCCCCTCCGCGTTGCTAAAGGGGGGAGAGGATATCAATCAAACTCCGAACATTTGCCTCCCAGTCCGGTCACGATGGTGCAGGTGTTGTAAACCAGCATGCCCTGATAGGTGCCCACAGGAGTGCCTTTTTCGCCAATGCCGTCAGCAATCAGCACATCCTCTGAAATATCCACACCCGCCTCTTTGGCCACGGTTCCCAGTACCTTATCGTTGGTCGTTAGCTCCGCAAACACGATCGGCACGCCGATCTCCTTAATCCCCTCGGATAGGGCTTTAACCTCGGCGGCGGTGGGTTCTTCCTCCGGTGAGACTCCCAACAGCGTACCTTCTACCGTCAGACCATAGGCCCTTGCGTAATAGCTCATGGCATCATGGGTGGTAATTAGACGGCGTAGATTCTCTGGAATCGTCGAAATTTGTTCGGGAATCCAAGTGTCCAACTCCTCCAACTCACTGGTCAGGGCTTCGGCATTACTGGTGTAGGTGTCGGCATTGTCAGGATCGATTTCAACCAAGGTTTCCTCGATTAGCTCCACCATGCGAATGCCGTTTTCGACATCGTGCCAGATGTGGGGATCGGGTTCTAGTTCCCCGTCCTCTTCTACTTCAATAACATCTTCAACGGCTTCTTCGTGTATTGCCACTTTGGGAGCAGGGGTATCAGTCGCTTCTGCCATCTCGATAATCGACGGCTCGAAGTGTAACCCCGCGTAAAATACTGCATCTGCCACCTCGATCGCCCGTCGGTCAGACGGCGTGGCATCGTAGGTATGCGGGTCTTGGTCATAGTTAACCAGGCAGTTGGGTTCAAAAACCCCTTCTGCAATTTGCTCCACCATGCTACAGAGGACGCTATAGGAGGCGACGACCTCTAGAGTCTCATCACCCTCATCGGCGGCATCCGAGGTGGTGGTCGTCTCGCCGCCACAGGCCGCCAAGCCGCCAATCACAACCGCTAAAGCCGCAAACATGCCCGTAAAACGAGGCTTTGACTGAAAGAAAAAACGCATTGAAGAAGTCTCCTAAATTAGATATCTAATTGAGAAAAAATTTCACCAAAAATTTCACCACAGTTTAATACTATAACCATCGCAAATGAGCTAGGGTTGCATCAGTACCAACAGGCTGTCCTCTCTGGAATCAACCGTTGATTTTGAAAGAGATTTGCAGTATGTTAATTTCATATTTATTTCATTTTTTGGTCATTGTCTACTTTTCTAGGAGGCAAACTATGCTGCTCGTTCAAGACTTGTCTGTGAGATATCGCAGTTTCACAGCCCTCAACGATGTCTGTTTTGCCTTTGACCCTGGCGAGTTGGTGGGTATCTTCGGCCCGAATGGGTCCGGTAAAAGCACGATGGTTAAAGCCATGCTGGGGCTGATTCCGTCGGCAACAGGGACGGTTCTGCTGAAAGGGAAACCGCTAACGCAGCAGCTTGCGCGGGTTGCCTACGTGCCTCAGCGATCGCAAATCGACTGGGACTATCCCGTTACGGTCTGGAATGTTGCCATGATGGGACGCACCCTGCAAACCGGGCTATTTCGTCGGCACAGTCAGCAATCCCGGGAGATAGTCAAGGCGGCGCTGGAGCGGGTAGGCATGTATGAGTATCGCGATCGCAGCATCAGCAACCTGTCCGGCGGGCAGCAGCAGAGGGTATTTGTAGCCCGCGCCATGGCCAGAGAAGCCGACCTCTTGATTTTGGATGAACCCTTCACCGGAGTGGATCAGAAAACGGAATCCATCATGTTCGAGATTTTTAGTGAGTTGAAGTCCCAGTCCAAAACTTTACTCGTCATCAGCCACGATCTCAGCGAAACTCTGGATAACTACGATCGAATGTTATTACTGAACAAGCAGGTCATTGCCCAAGGGTCGCGTCATGAAGTGATGACAAAAGAAAACTTGCTGACAGCCTACGATGCTCCGGTATGGTCCATTGCGGCATAATGTTTCGGGTGTTTTAATTCACTAGATAAAAGGGAGTGTATTCGTTTGTACTGGTTAATTGAGCCGTTGGAATTTGAATTCATGCGCAATGCCCTAACCATGGGAGTCTTGCTGGGCGTTTTATGCGCCGTCGTGGGCAGCTACATGATCGTGCAGGGGATGAGCATGATGGGCGATATGATTGCTCACTCTGTCTTGGCCGGGTTGCCGGTAGCTCTGTTTATGGGGTTGCCTTTATCCTTGGGGGCGCTGGTCGCAGGGGTGGTGAGTGCCATCGTGCTGGCGGGTATTGAGTCCCAATCCAAGCTCAAGCTGGATTCCGTGATGGCATTGATCTTCTCATCGTTTTTAGCGATCGGCACATTGCTGGTAACGGTGCTGCCGGGAGCTAACCGTATCGATGTGATTCACATTTTGTTTGGCAACATCCTAGGGGTCAACCAAGACGATCTGAGGCTGACCTTCGGCATTACGTTAATCATTGCCATCTGCGCCTTGCTGTTTTACAAAGAACTGTTATTTTACACCTTTGACCCCATTGGTGCTCAGTCCGGTGGCATGAGAGTGCGCTGGTATTACTTCGGCATGGTCACTGCCATCAGCCTGACGGTGGTTGCGAATCTGCAAACTGTAGGCGTTTTACTGGTAATGGGCATGTTGGTGGCACCCGGAATGACGGCTTATCTGCTGGTCAAAGAGCTACATCAGATGATGATTTTGGGCGGCTTTCTGGGGGCATTGTCCAGCATCATCGGGATGTATTTGAGCTACTACTTGGATGTCCCTTCAGGGTCTGCCATTATTTTAGTGGCGTTTGGTTTTTTTCTGCTGGCGTTCCTGTTCAGTCCATCTCAAGGAGTTTTAACGCAATCTAGCTTCGTTAAAGATAGCCTTGTGAAGCCGTCTGCTCGCACAGATTGACCGTCGAGGCGCAGGCAGCAATTAAGCGCCTTCTAGGGCTGCTAGGATGCCAAAGCCAATGAACAAAGCACCGCCTAGGGCTGTCATCAGCCGTTCGGAGATGCGTTTAGCGATGAGTTTGCCGCAGGCTACGCCAATGGCAGTACAGATAGCATGACCCAGAATGGCGCCCAACAACACCCCATAGGGATGGTGGGAAGAGGACAAGGTGATGGTGGCAATTTGGGTGCGATCGCCCCACTCAGCAATAAAGGTGAGAGTAAAGGCTTCCATCACTATCCCTCTGGCAGACCAAATCACAATCTCCTTTTCCCGTTGTTCAACTGCTTCCATAGCCTCAGCCTGCTCGCCGTCTAGAGAGTCCTGTCCAGACATACGGCTGGCATCATAGAGCAGTTTTAGCCCAAAGCCAATAAACAGGGCTATAGCAATGCCTTGAACATAGTGTCTGGGAAAAAATGATGCCAGTTGACCAATCGAGACCGATAATAACGTCATGGCAGCCAGTGCCGTCGTCACGCCCAGAAATACCCATTTCCGAGGATGGCGCATGGCTAAAATAGCGCCAATAAAAAAGGTTTTGTCGCCGAGTTCCGATAACGTAATCAACAATAACCCGGATGTCAGTCCAGTCAAGAAGTTCATGCGCTCACTCAATTGGTAGTGGATTGAGCGGGCATGACGGATATCTAAAGAGACCCCACCAAGCCCACTCTTTCCGTGGACTTAGTGAAGGTCTCGCTGACAAATTAGAAGTCTAATTTGCTATCTGAACCAGGCTCATCACCAGTATGTTGACTCAGATAACGGGCTAGTGCCCAAGCTACTCCCCTTCGCTGGTAATGAGCATACCACAATGCGACTAGAAAATGCGAAGATTGGCATTGAGTTTACGAATCCGCTCAGAGGATGGCTAATTCTTAGGACTGGTGGTAAGGGTTGTCTTGAGTTACTTATATGACAACTAAAACAGTTAGTTTTATAACGCTGCTCCCGATGGCGGCTTCTGTTATCGACCTATACCTGAGAGCGCTATCGATGAAGTCACCACGCGATCGCGCCCAGAATTCTTAGCCTCATACAGAGCGGCATCGGCTGCTTGAATCACCGCCTCGGCGCTTAAACCATGTTCTGGAAAAGCAGCCACTCCAATCGATAGAGTGACAGGGCCGAGAGACTGACCGCGATGCTGAATATTCAGATGTTTGATACCGTCTCGGATTTGCTCGGCTCTCGTGACGCTCGCCTCTAAGGATGCTTCCGGCAAAATCAGGGTAAACTCTTCACCGCCATAACGACAGGCGATATCGGAACCGCGAACGTGCTTGGCGACAAACAACCCCATTTCTCGCAAAACCGCATCCCCGGCTTCATGACCAAAAGTATCGTTAAACCGCTTAAAATGATCTAAATCCAGCATCATAATTCCGAGAGGCTGCTGAGAACTCAGGGCGCGACGCACTTCCCGCTCCAAGCACGCCTCCAAATAGCGCCGATTGAATAGATTAGTGAGCGGGTCGCGAATGCTCTGGTGTTTTAAACTCTCTCGCAGTTTTAAATTAGCCAATGCCAAAGCAATATTTTTGGCCACGGTTTTAGCCAACTGCTGTTGGCCTTCAGTTAACCCCTTCGGTTTCGGCGAACTTAAATGCAGCAAACCTAAAGTTTCTCCTTGGGCCATCATCGGAGCGCAGAAATGCTGCGGCGGCACGGGAGAACTAATATTCTTACAAAGAACGTTGCAATGTGTCTCTTGGACTAAATGAGCCTGACCGAGCCGCAGAGCCATACATTCATCCGGAGAAAACAGTTTCTCGCATTTTAGCTTTCTCCCCCAAACAGACATGGCTTCCACTAAGTTTCTGGATTCGCTGATTATATAGAGTCCTCCAGATGTTTTGGGAAACAGTTGCGGCATCTGTTCCGAGATGACGGCATAGGCTTGATTGATGCTAAAGCAGGCTTGGAGCAAATCCCCCATTTCGCTGAGAATGCGGATTTCATTGTTTGTCTGTTGCAGTTCAAAGTTGGTTTGATGCAGTTCCTCATTCGCTCGTTTGAGTTCCGCAGTCTGTTCTTCTACCAAACCTTCCACTTGGTTGGTATAGCGCTGCAAGACTAGCAAATAAGCAACTAGGAGGCTTGTTCCTAGCAATCCACTGGCAAGGGTTATCCAAGTTTTCCAATATTGGTCGGGGGCATTGTAGGCAGAAGTGGGTAGGAGCAAAACAGACCACTGTTGGTCTGCAACTTTGATGGTGCGAGTGCAGGGTTGTGCGGCTTTTGTTTGTCTAAGGCTTCGGAAACCCTTACTCGCAGCAGATCTCGAACTGGGACTAAACTCGGGACAGAGCCAACCCCGACCGACAAGATTTGGTGTTGGCGAATTTTGCCCGAGCGATAGGGTATGAGTATCGGATTCGTAAAAAGCCAAAGTTTGGGGTTTCCCGGCCGGGTCTTCTCGATAAAGATAGACGCTGACATTCTCCAGGGCCACACCGGGCAAAGCTGCCTGAACAAGTTCGGCAATTGTGAGCGTCCCTGCTACAAAACCTGCCAAATTCTCTCGCTTTTGCTGAGTCCCTAGGGTTATATCGCTATGGTTGCTATGAGAAATTACAGAATTAGATCCTCCGTACAGCCCGGGATTTAGATATTTTGGTAAGAATACTTGCAGGTTAACCCCCTCTTGCCCCCTCTTACCGAGGGGTTCTGGCGATCGCCTTGTTTCGGTGGTAGTTTCGATCGCGGTGATATCTCCAGTTTCTCTTGCCCGTTCCATTGTTAAAAATAGAGTTCGATCCGAAGTTAAGTCCCAGCCCAAAATTGCTTCGCTCCCAGCTCTGGCAACGCTCCAAGCAATGGGAAAGTATTCTGGGCGATCGGGTGCTTTCTCTAACAGTTGACCTGTACTTTGTTCTGAGTTTGTTTCTGTAGGGCGATAAATTTGTTGTATTTCCTGCTCATACATCTGGCGGTCTGGGTTTTTGATCCTAGGAATCCAGTCAATTCTTTGTAGCGCTGGGGTTTCCGAGAGAACGTCTTTCGCAACAAGCGCAAACTCTCGCTCCCGTAAAGAGAAAATTTGGCGATCGACACTTGGTGCTGTGGCGCTTTGAGTGGAATTGGCAACTAGAACCAGTGTCTCCACACTATCATCTATCGTTTTCTGCAAGGCAGTACTAAAATTGCCGGTTTTTTCTTGCAAAGAACTTTGTAGGTTTTCTCGCTCCTGTTGCCAAACTATCATGCTGACGAATAGGGACGCTAAAACGCCACAAACTACCGTCACTTGTATGGGGACGTTCCGACAAGCAACTGCCAGCTTACTAGATAATGTTGGATGACTTTGCATGGACTCCCACTTACAGAGCAGCGATCGGACTCTGCTTGAAGTAATTTTACTGAGATTTTCTTGCTCCGAATCTGAGAATTAATCCAAAAACAGAATGACTCCCTGACCTCAGATTTTCCTTACTTATTGCAATAGATTCCTAATAGTATGCGATTCAATCTAAGGATTGCAAGAGCTTTATTTTCTGTTTGGATTTGAGCTATAGTGACTAACGATCGAGTCGATTTGACCAAAAAATTGGGTTTCAAGCCTCGCCGTTCTACAGTTCATTCACGCGATCGAACCCTACTGCGATCGCTTGTTTCAAGAATTTATAAGAATGGTGCGTTCCCAAAATTTATCGGTGGGATAGTCGGAGTTAAAATGGGGAACACACCCTACAATATCTAGAAAAGAACTGTTCAGTTGCGCCGCTCTTAACGGCTGGCCCTATCAAATCAATTCGATCTGTCCAAATACCTCCTGAATAGTCACTAGGCAGCTTTCGCATACGTTCGGGATCGTCAAGTCCCCGAGAAAATCCTTCGCCCGCATAGTTATCTAGTAAAAATATATTTGTATTTACTGCCATCATCCTCTGAAGAAATCGGTTAGGCCATCCCCATAACCAAGAGGCATAGTTGATTGGAATCATTAACATACTTCGCTCACAGGCCGCAGGAACATATCCTATCCAGCCAAGGGCAGCATATTGAACTAAGCATTGTTTGAGGCGGCGTATCCAGAGTGTTTGAATGAGAGGAAGCCGCTCTCGAATGATGCTGACGGGGCGATCGCCTCCATAAACTATGATTTGCTTTTGGCGATCTGAAGAGAGTTGAGCGAGTCGATTAGCCAACAGTTCCCCCTCATGAGGGTCGTTACTTTTAATGTTAACGATCAAATTGCGGGTAGGAAAGGTCGCCAAGACCTCATCCAATGAGGGCATGAGCCCGATCCCTTTGCCGCGAAATGGATAAGTTTTACCACCATCAGAGGTGTAGCCATAGCCAATATCTAAAGATTGCAGACTAGCTAGTGTATGTTCTCGAGTAACGCCAGTTCCATTTGTGCGGCAATCTACTGTCCAGTCATGAAAGACTGCAAATTGTCCATCGGTTGTCGGATGAACATCGAATTCGACGAAATCAGCGCCATAAGCAAATGCTGCTTGCATTGAAGCAATCGTATTTTCCAGATAGTCATGGGGAGTCGGCAACATACGAGCAGCCGTACAAGTCTCATTTGTCAAGCCTGCGCGATCGAAGTCCTGTGCTAAACCACGATGCGCCACCAGAACAGGCTGAGAACCAATGGGACGTGCTAAGAAAGATGCGTTACCTAAGTACAAAGCGAATATTGCACTCAAGATGACAAGCACCAATCGTTTAACAATTCTGGAATACTTCATTATTGGTTATGCCCTAAGCAATTAAGTTTCCATTGATGTTGAGTAACCAATGCTACTAGGTTGCCATCTACCTAACGATAGATTATACGGATTTTTTTCCATCTCATCACCCTCAATACAGATTTTATTAAAATTGCATCCGCTCTATGCAGGGTGTTATGCGGAAATATTCTGTCTAACTTCCTTTAGAGCGCGTTTTCTACGGATTTGTTTGTCTCTATGACTGCTCCCACCGCCAAAGAAACTGCTGGATGTGGCTCGAGAAAGATTATCATAATCATATAGTGTTTATATTCAAGAATGAATATTTTTACACCGTCGAAATTAGAGCAGGATTGTATTGCGGTTATTGGGAAAGAGAGTACTGGCAAGTCCCAACTCATTGCCTCTCTGACCGGACAGACTGCCCATAGTAACAATTTTCGCGGCTCTACAGTAACTTGTGACACTTATCAATCTGAGGCCTATACCTTTATCGATACTCCGGGTATTCTCTATCGTTCTGACAGCGCAACGACTAAGAAGGCTTTAAGACAGTTACAAGAAAATGACACCGTGCTATTGATTGTCAAGGCAACTGATGTCGATCGCGATTTAGCAGATTTACTCCCTTTAGTTGCAGATAAAAGGGGCATAGTCGTCATTACTTTCTGGGATAAGGTATTCTCGACGGCTCATACTCAAAAAGTCATTCGGGAATGGAGAGAAACTTCTAATCTGAACATTGTCACTGTCGATGCTCGCCACCTCACAATAGAAGAGAAAGACGATATTTTGGCTTCTCTGCAAGACCCTCATCCTTTTTCCGCCCAATGGATTCCGACAAGGGCTGGTTGGTCTATTGAACCCCACCCGACACTATTAGAACATCCAAGGGCTGGCTGGTTAGTCGCGATCGCCCTATTACTCATCCCTGCGATTGTTGCGGTCTGGGGTGCGAACTCCTTTGCAACTATAGCCGATCCCCTCGTACAAAGTGCGATCGCTCCCCTTCTTGAGCCTTTATCCCAACTTCCAATCGGATTAAGAGAAATCCTAATCGGTCAGTATGGACTGATAACCATGAGTCCGTTACTGTTTGTTTGGGCGATGCCTACAGTCATTCTCTATGCCCTATTTTTAGGTGCATATAAAGCGAGTGGGTTAATCGAACGAATTACCATTGCGCTCAATCCTTTACTTCGTCCGCTTGGGTTATCGGGACGGGATTTAGTCCGAGTCATTATGGGGATGGGGTGTAATGTTCCTGCGGTCATTAATACCCGTGCCTGTTCGAGTTGTTCTCGGGGAACTTGCATCTCTGCGATCGCATTTGGTTCGGCTTGTTCTTATCAGTTTGGCGCAACGTTAGGGGTATTTAGTGCGGCGAAGTTACCTTATTTGGTCATTCCTTATCTGCTGTATCTCATCGCAACCACCGCGATCTATACCTACATCATTTCTTCCCCGACAGCTAAATCGAATCAAAATCCCTTAGTCATTGAAGGCAGAACATTTTTAGAATTTCCGCGTTTGTCGGTCATTTGGCGCGAAGCGAAGTCAACGATCGAGCAATTTTTGTTCAATGCTATTCCCATCTTTTTAGTCATTACGGTTATTGCATCTGTATTGAATTGGGTAGGCGCGATCGCAGTTTTAGCCAATATTATCAACCCTTTGATGGGATGGTTTAATTTACCCCCAGAAGCCTCATTGCCGATTGTTTTAGCTTCGATTCGCAAAGATGGACTGCTCTTATTTGCCGAACCCGAAACCTTAGCCATGTTAACGCCATTGCAGGTTTTGACGGGGGTATATCTCGCTGGGGTATTGCTCCCTTGTTTAGTGACGCTGTTAACGATTGCGCGCGAACAGTCTCTACGATTTGCCTTATTGCTGTTGAGTAAACAGGCGATCGCCGCGATCGCTTTTTCTCTATTACTGGCTTGGGGTGGATTATTAGTTAACGTCAGTTCGAGATAAGGAAAAGAGGATGAGATACGCTGAAAAAAACAAAACGATCGGCCTCATCCTCCAATGACTACCAGCTTAATCGCCTACTCCAAATGACTCATAGACCCAAGGTTCATTTCTCTTGGGTTTTATGTTTTTCCAAGAAAATCTTAATAATCTGCCTCTTGAGTCTCACGTTACGTCATCCTTTAGCATTTGGTCAGCAACCGTAATTTCCTGGGAAACTGGAGTCGAGGCAACCTATGGCAAAACTGTTACAAGTCGGGGAGTTAGCAAAACAAACCGGACTTTCCATTCGGACTTTAAGGTACTACGACGAAATTGGTTTGCTGGTGCCCTCGCATCGTACTGAAGCAGAGTATCGACTGTATAGCGAAGCAGACATTGCACGACTCCAACAAATTTTATCGTTGCGACAGTTGGGTTTTGCTCTCAAGGAAATTCGCGAATGTTTGGAGAATCCCGATTTTTCCCTACCGAATGCGATCGCTCTCCATTTGGCGCGACTCCAAGAGCAGATGGCTGTATCGCAGTCGCTCTTGACTAAGCTCAGTACCCTAGCCCAACAACTCCAAACCTCTCAAACCGTTGCGGTTGACGATCTCTTACAGATAATGAAAAACCTGACCATGACTCAACAATATTTGACCCAAGAACAACACGATCTGCTCGAAGCTCGATTAAAGGGGACGAATGAGGGGCAGACCAAATGGCTATTAGATAAAGCGCGATCGCACATGGCCGAAGGTCGTGATTTTAACGATCCAGAAGTGCGGCTCATGGCATTTCAGTTTCGTAACGGTCTCTATGGATTAGTCGGTGGCGATCTGCAACTCTATGAAGCGCTGATGCAAGTATATCAGAAAGAGGGGGCAGAAGCGGCTACTTTGGGTACTTTAGATGCCCCCACCTTCGACTATATTCTCAAGGCGATGGCAATCCTGTCAGTTCGGGAAGAAATGGTGGAGTTTTCCTTGGATCGCTTGACTCCGGAAAGCCGTGAAGTGTTGACTCAAGGTCAGGAATGCGTGCGACGAGAACTACACCTCAACTTCTTCGGTGCAGAAGCGCTACTTTTAGGGCTGCTCGCTGTCGAAACATCCTTAGCCGCACAAGCTCTGAATAATCAGGGGGTGAACTTGGTCATTGCCCAAAATCTCTGCCGAAAATTGTTAGCGAAATCCAACGTTTCCAATCCAAAAATTCCCTCTGATATGAAAAATCTCCAGCAAAAATTGTTAGCGAAATCCAATGTTTCCGATCCAAAAATTCCCTCCGATGCGAAAAGCCCCCCAGAAATTCCCTTTACACCCCGCGCCCGCCGTGTCATGGAGCTAGCGACCGAACAGGCAGAACAGCAAGGTTGCGATCGCATAACCCCCCAACATCTGTTACTCGGTCTTTTGCAAGATGGTGAGATGGGTGGCGAGACGGGTGGCGGTATAGCGATGCACGTCCTACAAGAGTGTGGAATAGACTCTCAGCAGCTAAAGCAGCAGCTTTGCAGTGTCTAAGCGGATCTAACGTTTATGATGCTTTCTCTATCGTGCGGTGACAGCACTGGCGATCGCTCGCAAACAGTCTTTCAAGTTTGCCTTGGGGTTGATGGTGTGGCAGGTGATCGCTTTTTCTTTATTTCTTGCTTGGGGTGGATTATTAATTAACGTCAGTTCGAGATAAGGAAAAGAGGATGGGATACGCTGAAAAAACAAAATAATCAGCCTCATCCTCCAATGATTACCAGCTTAATCGCCTACTCCAAACAACTCATCGGCCCAAGGGAAATGAACCTTGGGTTTTATGTTTTTCGTTGATTTTAAGGATTGTCTATGCTGTATTTGCTGAGTGAGGTTTGTCGGCTCAACGCTCACTGGACGCAGATAGCCTTGAGCACCCAACCGAGCATACAGCGTTCCGGTGCAGCAACCTGTTAGGCCGATCTCCAACATCTTACTGGTTGCCCTCTTTTCTAGAAGTTACTATTAATAAGATTAGCAAACTTGATAATTTCATCCGAGTCAGAGCCTGCAACAACAAAAAATGCTAAACCTTTATCTGAAACACAACGAATAGACGCGCGATAACCATTTTTCTCACCTAAAACACTTCCTGTTTTTTCGTCTGAAACGAAATCATTAGTGAACCCTGCATTCTTCAGAGCAACTGTTCCTCGTTGAAAGCACTGATCCTGAAAAAGCAGTTGTTCCTTCCAAGAATGAGCAAGCCTAGGGGCTACATTTCGTGCTTCTCTCAAAGCTACTCTAGTATCATCCAGTTGTTTCTTGATCTGATTATTGTCTTGCTCCTTTTGTTTCAGATCAGATGAGATTCTCTCGTTTTCCCTCCTTAGATTTTCAAGTTCAGACTTCGCTTCTCCAAGTTTGTTGTTAAGGCTCTCAATCTGTGAATTAAAATCCCTTCTAACTGAGCTAAAAAAGTAATAAAAGGCACTCAGAATACCAGACAGGAGAATAAACCCTACAACAAACCACAAGCCTTTTTTATTCTTAGATTCAGTGGGTGAACCCGAGCTTGAAGATTGGTTGATTGGAGTAGTTGAAGAAATTGGGACGATTGAGGTAGCTTCAGGCTTGCTGAGAACTAAAGGACTTTCAAAATTATTTAAAGAAGTCGTTTCCAAAGAGGTTCTATTAATATTATCAGGAGGAGTAATTAAATTAATTAGCTCTTCAGTGCGTCGCTTTTTTAATTCACTGGTAATTCGCTGAACTTCATTTTGATCTGAAGTTTCTTGAAGCAGTTTTTCTAATTTTTGGTTAGGAAACTGCGAATAATCAATTTGAGACATATCATATGTTAAGATTAAACTCCGAGGAGACGGCGAACTCTATCAGGAGACAAAGAAACAAGTTTCATGGTCTCTAATCTCGTTACTGCCGTCTTTAGAGCAATTAAGTTGCCCTTTAACGCTCTGACAATGGTTAGTATCTCCAGTACTCCTATCTGGTTTTTTGCATCATCTCTAATGAGTTCCAAGTTAGGTATCCACTTAGTAATAAAACTTGTTGAATCATCAGAGATGCTCTTAACTTCTCCAAGATATTCAACCCAAGCTTCTTGCATCATCGAGACAGCTTCCTCTCTCTCAGCAATATTGGATAATATATTATCTCTGACTTCTTTAAAAATCTCTTTTCGGTCAGTCTTTGCCTTTAGGGCTTGTATTTCTGTTTCAAGTTTTTGTATCTTTCTGTCAATTTCATTTTTGATAGACTGGATACCTACCACCCCTTCCACTTTAAACGATTGCAAATACTTGATTACAAAATCAGTTAATTCATAAACAAGAACAGCATTTCCGAGAACTAAACGAGATTCTTGATCGAGGTTTGAACAGGCTTCAATTTCTTGTATGACATATTCATTAAGTGCGGCGAAGAAGTCAACAGTAACTTTTAAAGATTGACATGAAATGTGAAATGTTTTGTCAGAACTTACCAGTTTCTGCATCATTTCTTTCTGTATGATTGAAACTTGCTGCTTTTCTTGCATTTCAGCGATCGCTTGTTCAGCAGTTTCATACTTCTTTTCTTCAATATAAACTGCGACTGAATCTATAATTTTTCCAAACTTTGCTTGTAACTCTACTACTTGTTGTTTAACCTGAGTAGGAATATTTGAAGCTTTACTGATGTTAGTACTGAGCAGCATCTCGTCGCCACTAACTTGAAATTCCGATCTGATTTGCATGAAAAGGTCTACATGGCTTTTTGCAACATGAATTCCAGCATCTTTAGCAGAATCTTTGTTTGCTCTTTCAAGTAGCTCTTCAACAGTGATAACCTTATCTTGAGCTTGCGTTGTTTGCCGATCGGTTGGTTGATTTTCATTCATAATCTTGATTGTCGCTTCGCGTATACTTTCAATAGTCGGATCGATAGCCTTGTTAATTAAATAAGTGACAACAAGTTCAGTTAGGTCACTTGCCATTGGTTGTGGAATACCTAAGTTGCCAGTAATTGTCTTTAGCACAATACGAACAACTTCTTCTTTAGATATGGGCATTAGATGGCTCAGGTATATGACTTAGTTACCTCGAAGTAAATCTTGAATTGGATTTATGGTAGCTCAGGGGAAATAACTCTTGCTCAAGAAAGTGTTGCAAATGCTACAGCTTAATAATTCTTTGCAAATTTTTGTGTTGTCGGCTTAATAGATAATCCTCAAGTGCTTTTCTTCACATACAGCTTAGGCAGCCTAACGATTGAGTGGAACTGTAACTCCTATTAACAGCACATCTGTACTCACAATAGGAATTGTCGGTTTCAACAACCTTGTTTGTTTACATTTCCTACTACTCTATCACAGCGTTAGTGATTATCGCTCGACCTATGGGGTTCTAGTGCTATCATGAGAATGATAATCATTCTCATTTTCATAATTGTAGTTTCTTCCTCAGCCTTCCAAATTGACTTGCCTTAAAGTTGAAAAGGCTGCAGGAGAAAGCTTCAGTCCTCTATAACCATAACGCCGATGCTAAGTATTGAAATTCCCAAACCTCAGTTAAAGACTTCCTTTCTCGAACGGCTCCAGAGTCCAGAGCGTCCCGTGGTGATCTTTGATGGCGCGATGGGAACGAACCTGCAATCCCAAAATTTGACCGCCGAGGACTTTGGTGGTGCGGAATATGAAGGGTGTAATGAATACTTAGTCATCACCAAGCCAGAAGCAGTGGCGAAGGTTCATCGCGATTTTCTGGCTGCGGGGGCGGATGTTGTCGAAACCGATAGCTTTGGCTCTAGCCCCTTAGTCCTCGCCGAGTACGATCTCGCCGATCGCGCCTACGAACTGAGTAGAAAGGCGGCAGAATTGGCGCGCAGTTGTGCGGATGAGTTTACGACCCCCGAAAAACCTAGATTTGTCGCCGGTTCCATCGGGCCAGGCACCAAGCTCCCCACCCTCGGTCATATTACTTATGATGAATTGCGATCGAGCTTCATGGTGCAAGCAGAGGGTCTCTATGACGGGGGAGCCGATCTCTTCATTGTGGAAACCTGTCAAGATGTTCTGCAAATTAAGGCTGCATTGAGTGCGTTTGAGGCGGTGTTTGCGAAAAAAGGTGCGCGACTCCCCTTAATGGTGTCCGTGACTATGGAAATTCAGGGGACGATGTTGGTGGGGACGGATATCTCTGGGGTACTGGCAATCCTAGAACCTTTCCCTATTGATGTTTTGGGGCTAAATTGTGCCACGGGTCCCAAGTTGATGACTTCGCATATTAAGTATCTATCAGAAAATTCACCGTTCCCCATTTCCTGTATTCCCAATGCGGGGCTACCGGAAAATGTTGGCGGTCGGGCGGTTTATAAAATGACCCCCGAAGACTATACCACTGCCATGACTGGGTTCATCGCAGAACATGGGGTGCAGATTGTCGGGGGGTGCTGCGGGACGCGCCCAGCACATATTAAAGCCTTAGCCGAGGCGGTGGAACAGACCCCACTCAAAGCGCGATCGGTGCGAAAAAATACGAGGGGTGAGATGCGATCGCCTCTCTCCTATACCCCCGCAGCAGCTTCTATTTATTCCGCCCAAACCTACGAGCAGGATAATTCTTTTTTAATCGTTGGCGAGCGATTGAATGCCAGTGGGTCGAAGAAAGTCCGCAAGCTGTTGAATAAAGATGATTGGGATGGGTTATTGGCGATCGCGAAATCCCAAGTCAAAGAAGGCGCACATATGCTGGATGTCAACGTGGATTACGTCGGGCGGGATGGCGAGCGGGATATGCGCGAACTGGTGTCGCGACTGGTGACAAATACGACCCTCCCCCTGATGCTCGACTCCACCGAATGGACGAAAATGGAAGCGGGTCTCAAGGTGGCTGGGGGTAAATGTTTGCTCAATTCCACCAATTATGAAGATGGGGAAGAGCGATTTTTTAAAGTCCTGCAATTGGCAAAAGAATATGGTGCAGGGGTGGTCATCGGCTGTATCGATGAAGAGGGAATGGCTCGCACCGCCGAGAAAAAATTCGAGATTGCCCAACGCGCTTACAAGGATGCGATCGCCTTTGGACTTCCCCCCCATGAAATTTTCTATGATACGCTAGCCCTACCGATTTCAACGGGGATTGAGGAGGATCGGGAAAATGCCAAAGCAACTATCGAATCCATTCGACGGATTCGGGAAAATCTCCCCGGCGTTCACTTTATGCTGGGGGTTTCTAACATTTCCTTTGGTTTGAGTCCAGCCTCTCGTATCACTTTAAATTCCGTCTTCCTCAATGAAGCAATGCAAGCGGGGATGGATGGGGCGATCGTCTCGGCGGCCAAGATTTTGCCCTTAGCGAAGATTGAGGAAGAACATCAGCAGATCTGTCGCGATTTGATTTATGACAAGCGTAAATTTGAAGGGGATATTTGCACCTACGATCCCTTGACGAAGCTCACGGAAATTTTTGCCGGGGTGAGTGCCAAGGATGCGCGATCGGGCCCTTCCTTAGCCGATTTGCCCATCGAGGAACGCTTGAAGCAACATATTATTGATGGCGAGCGGATTGGCTTGGAGGATGCGTTAAAGGTGGGTTTAGATGCGGGCTATCCAGCCTTGGAGATTGTCAATACCTTCTTATTGGATGGGATGAAGGTTGTGGGAGAACTGTTTGGCTCGGGTAAAATGCAATTACCCTTCGTGTTGCAGTCCGCCGAAACCATGAAATCTGCGGTGGCTTTCCTCGAACCCTACATGGAAAAAATCGAAGGAGAGGACGAAGATCGCGGGAAAGGGAAATTCCTGATTGCAACTGTTAAAGGTGATGTGCATGATATCGGCAAGAATCTGGTGGATATCATCTTGACCAATAATGGCTACAAAGTGATCAATCTGGGCATTAAACAAGCCATTGAAGCGATCGTGGAAGCCTACGAGCAGCATCAGCCCGATTGTATTGCCATGAGTGGTTTGCTGGTGAAGTCTACCGCATTTATGAAAGACAATCTCTCAGCTTTTAATGCGAAAGGCATTACAGTCCCCGTGATTTTAGGCGGTGCGGCACTCACTCCAAAATTTGTCTATGGGGATTGTCAAGAGACTTACAACGGGCAGGTCATTTACGGTAAAGATGCGTTTGCAGATTTAACATTTATGGATCGCCTGATGCCCGCCAAAGAGCAGGAATGCTGGGTCGATACCGAAGGCTTTACCGGGGAATTTGCTCAGTTTAACGAAAAGGGACGCAAGGCGCTTCAAGAGTTAGATCGAGAACTCAATGGCGATGGATCCAAATCCGATGCACCCAAATCCGATGAACCTACTGTCATCGATACCGATCGCTCGACAGCAGTTGCGATTGATATCGAACGTCCTACGCCGCCTTTCTGGGGGACGAAAATTCTTCAGAGTGGGGATCTAGACTTAGAAGAATTGTTCTGGTACATGGATTTGCAGGCATTGTTCGTGGGTCAATGGCAATTCCGTAAACCGAAAGACCAATCTCGCGAGGAATATGATTGGTTCTTAGCATCGAAGGTTCATCCGATCTTGGAAGAATGGAAGGAAAAAATTCGCACCGAACAATGGTTAGAACCCACCCTAGTTTATGGTTATTTCCCCTGTGCGGCGATCGGTAATTCCGTACATGTCTACGAGCCAAGCGTCATCGAGCAAGGCTTAACACCCAAAACCGCAACCCCCTTTGTGACTTGGACATTCCCCCGTCAGAAATCCAAGCGTCGCCTGTGTATTGCTGATTTCATCCGCCCGATCGAACAGGATCGATTTGATGTCTTGCCGATGCAGGCAGTCACGATGGGAGACATTGCCACCGAGAAAGCCCAGGCACTTTATCGAGACAATAAGTACACCGATTATCTCTATTTCCACGGGATGGCGGTGCAGTTGGCGGAAGGCTTGGCAGAATGGAGTCACGCCAGGATTCGGCGAGAATTAGGCTATGGGGATTTAGAGCCGGATAATGTTCGCGATGTATTGGCGCAAAGGTATCAGGGTTCTCGGTATAGCTTTGGCTATCCCGCTTGTCCGACGGTGATGGATCAAGTGCCACAGTTGCAATTATTGGGATGCGATCGCATTGGCATATCCATCGATGAGAGCGAACAGCTTTATCCCGAGCAAACCACCACGGCTTTTATCACCTATCATCCTGTCGCTCGATATTTTAGTGCTTAGAGCGAAAGAGATTTCAGTAGGATGCGTTAGCGATCGCGTAACGCATCAAAACCTGACCCTGTGGTGCGTTAGAATGCCCCCTAAATCCCCCAATTCTGGGGGACTTTGAATCCGGACTCCCCCAGAATTGGGGGCTGGGGGGCTTCAAAAACCTTCGTCTTGTTGCAAATGTGTCCAAATGTTAATTTCAACTCCAGCATCGCAGAGCCGTAACGCACCCTACAAGCTGGATTGGCTTTCAAAATAGAGGTTTCTAATGAGTGAAATAAAGGATAGAGCGAATTGGCATCAAGATTTTATTGCCAGTAATTTGCTGGTCATTGGCTATAATGCTTGGGCGGGTCATCTCAGTTGCGATCGCGGTGCGATCGTTTGTAGCACAAGTTCTCCAACATTGGGGGTTGGCGGAGAATCATTCAAAACCCATTTTGTCGGACGTTCTCGCCTTGCGCCCTTCCTGAATGCTTGGTTAGCGGCTCCTGACACGGCAATTTTGCCTCATCACTTTATGACGGGTCACATCTTGGAAGTTGTCGATAATTACGATCCAACCACAGAGGTTGTATTGTTGCTGGAGTCTTGCGATGGAGCAACGTTCTTTTACTTGAAAAACCTACCCATTACACCTCCTCAATGCTATGAGCAAGTCCGTAAGACGTGGGACGAATTCCAGCCCGGAGTTGGCGTTAATATCGGTTCGTGCGATCGGGTGCAGTCTAGTGGTCTGTCATCTCAAAAATGACGGGTATATCGCAATCCGTCAGGGATTGAAATCCCTGCCTCATACGAAAAATCCATTGAAATGGATTCGGTATTCTGTCTATCGGGCCTAACTTGACTGATTCAGTCCTCTTCAGAGGACTTCTTATTTGAGACAGGGAATTTAATTCCCTGTCGGATCTGCTCGACAAAGTGACCTTGACAGACCACTAGGACGATGTGATAAAAGTCCACCATTGAAGAACTGCAAACAACTGACGCATTTGCTCGATACCTACGAAGGTTAACAAAGCCCACGAATTTTACATCAATGTCCACTCTTCTCGAAAAAATAGCCTCCGACGAGGCGATCGCTTCTGCATATGAATGGTTGTGTAAAAAACGCCAACATTATCATCCGAATGCCGATGTCTGGCAGCTTAGACGATGGTGGCATGAGAAAAAACCCATTCTTCAGGCGCAAATTCTTTCGGGTAATTTTCAATTTCGGGAGTTGCGCTTGATTCGAGGTGAGGAGAAGACAATCGTATGGTGGTCGTCTGTGGATGCTTTGGTGTTAAAGGCAATGACGATTGTTTTGACGGAACACTTGAAACCTGTCCTTTCGACCCAGTGTTTTCACTTAGCCGGGAATGGTGGGTTGAAGGGGGCAGTGCGAGAGGTTGCGGCCCATGTTGAGGAGCATCCTTTTGTCTTTCGCACTGATGTTAAGGGATATTATGCCAGCATCAATCATGGGATTTTGATGGATATTGTGGGGAAATACATCCGGGATGAAGCGGTTTTACGTTTGTTATGGGGTTATCTGCGTCGCTATGTTTCGGATGGGGGTGAATTTATTGATATTACCCAGGGGATTTCTTTGGGGTGTCCGTTATCTCCCCTGATGGGTGCTCTATTTTTGAAGCCTTTGGACGACCGCATGACTGAGTTGGGCTGCTTCTATGTCCGGTATATGGATGACTGGGTGATCCTGGCTCCGACACGGTGGAAGTTGAGAAAAGCCATCAAGGCAACTAACCAGGTGATGAGTGAGTTACGGGTGGTTAAACATCCGGAGAAAACTTTCATCGGTCGAGTTACTAGGGGCTTTGATTTTTTGGGCTATTGGTTTTCCCGTGCGGGTTTGGGTATCGCGAGGAAGACGGTGGAAAGAATGGTTGAAAATATGCGTCGGCTTTATGAGCAAGGTGCGCCCGATGAGTGTATTGAGGCATATTTTCAACGCTGGTGTCGATGGGTGAAAGGTGGGATTTTGGCTAAGCAGCCCGCTTACCTTTTTGCAAGGACAGGCTGGACAAGGTTGTTCCCAACAGAGAATTCTAACGTTGCATGTCGATTAGCCAAACGGAATCTGGGACTGACTTAGGGCTTTCTGTGGATCTTATCAGCTCGCCTTCAACTCACAATTTTTGTCGTACTCCCATACTTTGGGATCCATGCTCCCTAGATATGAAACAGGGGGCTTAATTGATCTTGGTTGGTATGTGACGGTAATATCCTCCACGCCGTTGGCTGAGGGGTGCTCCGTCTCACTGCCGTCGTACTCTAACACGAACTTGGCTTCGCTGTATAACCTCACTATACATCCATCGAACTGGTCGATGACGCCCGTGTTTGCTCGTGATTCATACGCCGGCTTCACATCGACTTCGACAACATGCTCATAGCCGACGTACGGGTAGCACAGCATCCCTTTTTCCTCCCTCACTGCCTCCTCGAGGCTGGTTTTGGTGAACGATGTGTTCACATATACGGGCTTGGTTTTATTCTCCGCGCGCCGTTTCGCTATCCTGCAGACTTCCTTCGGATTATCCTCGTTGGCGACATTCACATAATGGCGCCTATTAAACTGGTTATAACTTTTGTATACTACGTTGCAATTCACGGGGCCTTCCACTCGGGTCCCACGGCCTTCCACGGCCCACCCATCCTGTTGCAAACTAACCGTTACCACAATTATGGTGCAAATGAATATGGCTGCTGCACGTGTTACGCGCTGAACTGTCTGGACTATTTTTCGTTGACTTCCCTTTCGGGTATTTTCTAGTGGCTTGGCTTCTGGCATTTGCCTCTCCTTCCTCTGTTTCTTTTTTGGACTACTAATATGACGAATTGCGCTGAGCTTTTCTGAATTTTTTTCCGATGTTACACCTTGCTGGGCTCCCTCCTTGTGGGCTCTCATGTCTTTGGGTCTCACATCTGGCTTCCAGAAATAACTTGTTCTGGCTGGTTCTACGCTTGAACACTACCTTCCTTTCCTCGGTTCGGTTGGGCAGACTTCATGTGCGACGTGAACTTGGTCTTCTATTAAATGGTAACTAGGTCCACGGGGTTACAGTTTTCGTGGTCTCATGGGTTACCTCGGGTTATTAGTCAATTATCTCCCTTGCACAACTGTTGCAATATCAAGCGATCGCCCCTCCTCCCTTCCATCCCACACCCTGCATAAAACTCTGCCAAAACACAGAAAGGAAAGATAATAAAGGTGGGTCTCTACTAACATTAACCACATCAGTAATTTTCAACTCAACGATCGCCTTTAGTCTCATCGACCGTTGAATACTTATAAATAAGGAAGCGGGTAAAGACGAACATAGAGAGATTTCCTCAGTGTAACGAAGATCGGTTGTTTTATCACTCATCATCCGGACTCGATCTAACTCTCCTGAACTATCAACATTCTCTAACTTTTCTCCCTCGAGTTGTGATGGAGAAATCGGGCGATCGCCCGATCGAGTAATGGAATGGCAACTAAATGTAGCATTATTACTGGGCAATGGTTGAACGTGGGCTTTCTCACTTTCAACCGATACAGCCTCCGTCTCCAAAACACTCTTATCATCTTGCGACCTTTTTGGCTGCTGCTGTTCCCCATTTTCTTCTGGGGTAGGAAACTGACTCGATCCTGACTTATGTAGGGACGAATGGGTGTTTCCCCCTACTTCCGACTCCGAATCACGAAAATAGGGACTCAACTTCTCTTTAAGCTGTTTCCGCGTCAAAGATATCCGCTTGCAGACATTATCATAAGATATCCCTTGCTGTTCGGCAATTTCTTTATGGGAAAGCTCCCGATAAAAATGCAAAATAAACGTCTCTCGACACTTTTCCGGCAAATCTGCGATCGCCCTTCGTATCTCAATAGCTCTCTCCTCTTTCTCCAGAACAGACTCCGGACATTCAACGGTTTCTGTAGTAATAAATTCCTCAGTATTCCCCACCCATTCAATACTTTCAATACCCACAGCAGCACGAGAACCTTTGCGGATCAGATCGATGCAAAAATTACGAGTTACCTGATACAACCAAGCCTTTAAATTAGTGATTTTTTCCCCGAACGTTTGCACCTTTTCCCAGGCTTTGACCATGGCCTGACTCAGAGCATCCTCAGCATCCATTGGATTAAAATTCATCATCTTGAGACAGCAGTGATAAAGCCGATCTCGACTCTCTTGCCATTGCTGCCAAAACTGAGAGATTAGAGGGGAGCGATCTCCCTTTGTTGCCCCATTATCTATTAAGTTTTGTTCTGTATTTGTTGTTCTGGAAGTCATAAAAAATGAAAGTAGAAAATTATGGAGAAACTAGCATCAC
>JBCCVR010000003.1:0-87133 GCA_039194995.1 Cyanobacteria bacterium P01_E01_bin.42
AAGACGAAGCGATCGCGCTTGAGCCAGTCATCGAGGACATCGAACCAGCCTCGCTCGGCTCGGGCGCGTCCCATTGCTACTGTCATAATCGAAAAACCTCTTGCTTATTATCAGTTCACGCAAGATTTTTTAAAAGAGACTTTTTTTGTGCTAACTGAGATAAGCAAGGACTGAACCTGCTATCGCAATCACTTTTCAGGTCTCTTCCCGCCCGGATTGCGATCCCGGGAGAGTAAACTTTATGTTTATTAACATTACAACAGGGTCGTCCATTACCAAAACCCGTCTGCTTTTGACTGAGAGCATTCAGGCATCGGCATCTGACCCGTCTCAATCATTATTACCGAAAATTTTACAAAATGACACATTTTTCCTCAGAAATCTGGCCGAAGGGTAGAAGTCGGCCGTCAAAAGGGGTCGATCGTGACTGTCCGTGTTCTACAATGAGAGGTTGTTAAATGAACGGGGCAACATTGACTTCACCATGACAGCACCGACGACACAGCAAGACAGTCTTATCCTGCGCCGAGAGATTCTTGGCTCTCGTCGCTTCAGCAACTATTTTTGGGCGATTATTGCAGCAATGGGAGGCGTAGGATTCTTTTTGGCCGGGCTTTCGAGCTATTTCCAGAAAAATTTCTTGTTGGTGAGCGATACGAGTCAATTAATGTTCTTTCCTCAAGGCGTTGCGCTTTTGTTTTACGGCTCTGTGGGAACTCTTATCGCTTTGTATCTCGCGGGTGTCATTCTGTTGGATGTGGGCGGAGGATACAACGAATTCAACAAAGAAACCGGGAAAATGACGATTTTTCGCTGGGGCTTTCCGGGTAAGAATCGCCGCATTGAGATCGAACGTCCTCTCGAAGATATTCAGTCGGTACGGGCGGAAATTCGCGAGGGATTCAGCCCCAAGCGATCGCTGTACCTGCGGGTCAAAAAACAGCGCGATATCCCCCTAACCCGCGCGGGAGAACCCTTGAGCCTTTCGGAATTGGAAAACCAAGGCGCGGAATTAGCAAGATTCCTGCAAGTCCCTTTGGAAGGACTCTAAAAGTGCCAGAATTGTCTCATGTTTTCTCTGTCCTCTTAGCATTGTTCGGTAAACATGAAAAATAAAACCCAGACGTGGTTGAGAACTTCCATTTTGGCGATCGCAGCCATTGCTCTGATTTTGGTCGGATGCAGCGAACCCCAAGCAAACTCAACCACCAACACGGCAGAAGTCAACACGATTACTACAGGAGCAAGCAGTCAAGAAATGAGTGAATTACCCAAGTTAGAAGGCATGGCAACTGTCGAAATGAAGGTCAAAGGCGCGTCGATCCTCATTAAAGTTGATGGCGAGAAAGCTCCAATTACGGCCGGAAATTTTGTCGATTTGGTAGAACGGGGAGTCTACGATGGGTTGGTGTTTCACCGCGTGATTAAAGATCCTCAACCTTTTGTGGCTCAGGGCGGCGATCCCCAAAGTAAAGATCCCGGTTTTCCCGCCGCGCGTTTGGGAACTGGCAGTTTTATCGATCCCGATAGCGATCGCCCTCGCTACATTCCCTTAGAAATTACCCCCGATGGTGCGGATAGCCCCGTTTACAGCCAAACTTTTAAACAGGCGCGAGTCTCTGCCCCGCCTGCTTTGCGCCATACCAAGGGCGCGATCGCCATGGCGCGATCGCAAATGCCGGATTCGGCTTCGTCCCAGTTCTATTTCGCGTTGGCGGATTTGGGCTTTTTAGATGGGGATTACGCCGTTTTTGGTTACGTTACCCCCGAAAGCATGGACGCAGTAGAAGCCATCAATCAAGGCGATCGCATTGACTCGGCGAAGGTCACGGAAGGATTAGAAAATCTTAAGAAATCTTAATAATATCGGTGGAAGTTGTCGTTACCGGGATGGGTTTAATCTCGGCATTGGGATCTTTAAATTCCAGCTGGCAAAAGTTAGTTGAGGGGGAGACGGGAATCAGGTGGCAACAGCCATTGCCCGATTTTCCCCCTTATCCTTTGGGATTAATTGGCATCCAACCGAAACAATTAGAAGAAATTGCCGAAAACGTCGTTCTCGCAGCCCTAGCCGATGCGGGCTTATCTCCTCCTTTACCCGATTGCGGCGTGGCGATCGGCTCGAGTCGCGGCTGTCA
Organism: Cyanobacteria bacterium P01_E01_bin.42; assembly: GCA_039194995.1. Classification (GTDB taxonomy): domain Bacteria; phylum Cyanobacteriota; class Cyanobacteriia; order Cyanobacteriales; family Spirulinaceae; genus CCY15215. Next base: position 2,139 of record JBCCVR010000003.1, read on the forward strand.
GGGAACGTGGGAATCAGTCTTATCAGTCACCAGTCACCAGTCACCAGTCACCAGTTACCCCGTTATCCATCCTCCTTGGTTGGAGACTTTGCCGAATCGTGGAGCAGTTGTGGCGGCGAGGACGATCGTGACGAGAGCGCCTGTTCTTGCGCCGATGGCGGCTTGTGCGACGGGACTTTGGGCGATCGCTCGGGGGGCGGAACTGATTCGCTCGGGGGAGTGCGATCGTGTTGTTGCAGGGGCAGTAGAAGCGCCGATTACGCCTTTGACTTTGGCGGGATTTGGGAAAATGGGCGCTTTGGCAAAAACGGGGTGCTATCCCTTCGACAAACAGCGCGAAGGCTTGGTTTTGGGAGAAGGGGGGGCAGTTTTGGTTTTAGAGTCCCGAGAACTGGCAAAACAGCGAGGGGCGAAATGTTACGGCGAAATCTTGGGATTTGGGGCAACCGCAGATGGTTATCACGTCAGCGCGCCGGAAATTGAAGGCAAAAGCGCCGCGATCGCCATTAAAAATGCTCTCGATCGCGGCAATCTTACACCAGAGAATATCGATTACATTCACGCTCACGGCACTAGCACTCGCTTAAATGATAGTAATGAGGCGAGATTGATTCGTCATTTATTTCCCGAAAGTATTCCCGTGAGTTCCACTAAAGGAGCGACGGGGCATACTTTGGGAGCATCTGGCGCGATCGGCGTTGCGTTTTGTTTATTGGCCTTAAATCATCAAATTCTCCCCCCTTGTACGGGGTTGAAAGCGCCGGAATTCGACCTAAATTTTGTCCGGGAAGCGCGATCGGCAAGCATTCAAAATACCCTTTGTTTGAGTTTTGGTTTTGGCGGGCAAAATGTGGTTTTAGCGATCGCAAAATGATTCCCCAGTGTCCCAAGATTAACGAACCTCAAAGACTAAAACCGATCGTAGAACGTGGCGATCGTAATCCTCATTTTGTACGTTGTCAGTGTGTTGAACCCGTACCATCCAAATCCCTGAAGAAATCATCCGAATTTTAGCCAGACCTTGGGTCATCGTTTCCGTAAAATAGGCATAGGTACTGGGAGTATCGCTAAACCCATCATAAGTTGCCTTAACTTCTGCATCTAACGGCTGGCCTTTGTAGAGAATTTGGACAATGAGATCGTCCCCGGGTTGAAGATTTGCGGGATTATCCATCGGGACGATTTCCAGAAGTTGCCCGACAGGACGATTATAGGTGCGATCGCCTTGAGTCGCATTAATTAAAGTTTTGGCAAACTTTTCGTATTTTGCACTCCATTCAACTTCAGGTAAAGTCGTGCGAGTGCCTTCTTGCATTCCTTCCGGTGTCATCGACCAAATTGCCCCAAGGCGATGGGCGAGTAAATAAGCGGGGTTGCGATCGGTTAAAGAAACGACTCCCTCAAGTCGATTAGCGGTAGGATCTTCTTGAATCGTGAGGGGCAATATCTGACCGTCTTGAAATAAAGCTGCTTCGACAATTTCTTCCGCTTCCATCTCTTCGGGCTGCATAAACTGATGGGTCGAAAGAATCTCAAATTCTAATGTTTCGCGATCTTGGGTCGTGAGGCGATCGGGTTTGAGAATCAATTCATGAGCATTTATAGCCGTTGCGGACAGGACGAGACAGGCTAAAATAGAAGTGAAATGACTGAATTGGCGTATCATTCTTTAGACTTTCTCTAAATTAGATTGACAAACACTAAGCTATTGATTTTTTCAAATTCTGACAATGGGATGGAGGGGGATATTAGAATGATAGTCTTGTATTGAGTTTAGTCGCCAAATTTAGCCCTTTTGTACGGGGCTACAAAAACCAGAATTCGATCTTAATTTTGTCCGAGAAGCGCGATCGGCAAAGATTTAGACTGCTCTTTGTTTGAGCTTTGGTTTTGGCAGGCAAAATGTTGCTTTGTTGTTGGGAAAGAGCGATCGACAATCAATATAAAATTTTGTAAATTTAGCTCGAGTTTTCGTGATTTTATTTTTCATTGAAGATCGAAAAATTGACAGAAAAAAAACGTTAGGTTTTTCTAGAGTCAGGGACTTTTGTTCTCGTACCCTAGTTTTCCCGAAAAAGTAGATCGGAAAAACTGCTGTCAATTACTCGGAAGAAAAAATTAAGTGAAAATCACAATAGGTTACTTATTGGGATCGGCAAGAAAGACATTCTTGCTTGCATTCATCCTAGCGCAAGTTATTGCATTTTTCGTTTCCGGCCCGGCTTTGGCAAACCAATACTTACGGTATTCCACCGATAACATATACCAAGTGCCATCTAAATTAGATCTGAGCGATCTAAAAGTGAATCAAACTCGGGTATTATCAACAGATAATAGCAATGCCATCCAAATTACTGACGATACATCCAGTAATATCAAACAGCCAAAGATACATTGCAATGACAGCAATCCGCCCATGTCTGCCGGACGGATTGCTTCTGGTAATCCCGATTATCGCTTCGAGCTTTATTACAATGCCACAAGAATTGATTGTCGTGTTGGAGCTTCACCCTTCTATCGCTCCTATTCCCAAGGCAATCAGAATATGGTTTTTACTCCCATGAAACTCGTCCTTGTCAAAGTCGGCGATAGTGGCAGTACGGCCTCTCTTCGATACCCGGATTTTCAGATGTGTAAAAGAGAAGGTTCGACACCCGACAGCGATCGCGCCTGCTGGCGAGGCGAGCGGAATGGCTTATCTCGTTACTATCCTTCTTGGCGATCGCCCGTAGGGATTACCGTTAAACCCATTCTCAACGATGTCAGCCTGACCAAATCTTTCTCACCCAGCACTATCAATGCAGGTGAGATTTCCATTCTCTCTTTTACCATCGCCGAGAACGTTAAAAACGACGGTCAGGATAACAAATTTAGCTTTACCGATACCCTGCGGGATGGTTTGGTCGTAGCTACACCAGCCAACATCAAAAGTACCTGTACTGGCGGCACGATCGCAGCCGATGCGGGAGGCTCGACCATCAGCGTAACCGATGCGACCTTGAGCAACGGCACCCCGAGCTGCACGATCTCTGTCGCCGTCACGGCAGCCGAAGTGGGAAGCTATGTTAATGGTGCGGCCGATCTCGGCGGCCTCGATGGTATCGAGACCGATAGCACGACCGACCAAACCCTAACAGTTAACGACCCCTGCACCCCCGGCGAACCCATCCCCGGAGCTTTTCGCGTCATTCGCATTGGCGATCGCGATGGTTTTGGCTTTGGAGAAGGCGAGGGCTTAACTGCCGCTTACGGTAAGCCCGTTAACAAAGATGGCGAAGGACTGCTCTCCGTCGGCGACTTTTTACCCGATGTGAATGGCGATGGCAAGATCAGCAACCGAGACGGTGGCGATTCGTTTGATAACCGTTCTGATGCTGAAGTCGCGGGAACATTTCTCACGGGTAGTGGCTTTATCGACACGGGTAGCAAGGGATCCGACTATACAGATCTGGCTCTGGCGACATCTTTTGGCAAAGCAGATTCACCGACTGCTGGTCGTCCTTTCCCCGATGGCAGTTCTAAAAAACCCAATCAGCCCAGCTTTAAATTTGACTTCAAGGTGTCCAAAGATAAATTACCAGAAGGGACTCCACTCTATTTGAATGTCATGCTTGGCGATTTTGATGTAGAACCCGGTCAAGTCACTTTAACCAGTACGGATGGCACCCAAGTCACTCAACCATTAGAACTTTCTGCGAAAGGCAAGAAAGACGGGGTCATTCAAGCTGCGGCGACATCCTTAGACTTCGATCGCGTCTTTAGCGATGGCGATGCGAATGGTGCTGCTGGATATTGGCTTGGTTCTTTGACGGTTGATGTTGACGGGCCCGATGAGCCTTTCTGGGCGTTTGATTTCGCTGAAATTGGAACGACTAAGATTCCTTTAACGCAGTGTCCGGCTTCCTAAATGTTTTAGAGGTTATTAAGCCGTATCTATGGCAAGAGAACCTGTAGTTACTGCGATTACTTGAGGGGGAAACGGGAATTATTAGGCGATAAGCTATTTTCCCAGTTTCCCTCTTATACATTAGGGTTAACTAACAGGCAACAAAAACGATATTTCTCAAAAATCAAGAATAATTTTGTTAGAGAGCAAAGCGATCGCTCTAGAGTATCTGGCGGAAACAATGAAAATGTCAAGCACAGAACTCTTGAGTGCTGAGAGGATCGCGCAGAAAATGCACCAACTTTATTTAACTATTGAGCTTTAGCCCTGCAAGGATGGGAATTTTTTTCACGATCTTGCATAAACAATTGATATTTATCCCAGAGAAAAAATTAGAACGCGGTATTAATTCAGTTTCGGTTGAATTAATACTCATTAATTTGGAGTAATAAACAAGTGAAATCTTTAGTCAATCGTGCAAAATCTTTGCTGATTTTAGGGGCAATGACTAGCACTGGAGCAATTTATTTAACTGCTACTCCTAGTTATGCAGCAAATTTAATCCATCATTATCAATTTACTAACAATATCACAGATTCCGTTGGAAATGCTCATGGGGAGTTATTTAATGGTGCAAGCACGAGCAACGGAAAATTGATTCTTGACGGAATTGATGACTATGTAGAATTTGATGAAAAGATCGTCCCCACTTCTCAAAGCTATTCTATCGCTCTTTTTGCACAGCAAAATGTGATTCAGAATCATTTTGTTGAATTGATTTCTCAAGGTTATAGTGGTGGACCCGCTTTTTACTTCGGACATAGTTTCAATCGAAAGATCCGTATTACCGATGCAGGGCAATCTGGTATATTTTTTCCGTCGGATGGTCTATTACATCATTATGCTGTAACTGTTGACGCAGATGCGGAAGTTACTCAACTTTATGTAGATGGTAATCTCCTAGCTACATTATCTGATGCTGCGATTAGCACATCGACAGGTGGGACAAATACTCGTTTAGGTCGTCAGTTTGATAATCCGGGTAACGAGTTTTTTAACGGAATAATTGATGATGTGCGTATTTATGAAGGAACGCTCACCGCTAGTGAAGTAGACTCTCTTGCATCTTCTTCTCCATCTACATCAGTTCCTGAACCTTCCACAGCTTTAGCTTTGGGAATATTGGGTTTACTTTTTGGAGTCAATAAAATGCGTCGCTGTCGGCATAAATCGTAATTTTTTATTGGGGCGTTAAATTTAATGCCCCTACAACTGTTTCATATTAATAGTAAACTTTAAAATACCGTTTCTTCTACAGGAAAGCGCCTCATTAACTGTAATGCTTCTCGTGCATTCCGTTGCAAATCCGCCGATAATCCGGGAACGTGGGGAATTTGAGACAGAAAATCCATTGTTCGGCGTAAAATCCTGACCAAATCACCCTCGTCGAGATTGGTGTTATTGCATAATTCATCCCATCCCACCCCTAAAACCCATCGTTCGACAATACCGATGAGATCGAGAATATCCTCTTCTAACCAAACGGGAAAACTCACTTTAAAACGGTATTGACATTTAATCAACTCCCTGCGTAAAGGCGCAAGCTGTCCCAGAGCTACTAAAGTTCCTTCCGGGGGCAGGTAAATCGTTCCCGTATCAGGGCGCGGGGGTTCGGAAATCAACGCATAAGCCGCCGCCGCTAGCTCCTGCGGTTCCAAGCGATCCAAATAGCCAGAAATCAAGACCAAACCCAGCCACAACTCATTATCGCCCCGCAGTGCCGCCGCCGCTTTCCCGATGTCTGTGGGTTCGTACTCTTGCAAGGCATCAAACTCTCGTAAAACTTTAACGAGATTCAGAAACTCGCGCCAGTGATGGGTTTGATGCTCTTTATATTTTTCCTGTTGCGCGTGCAGTTGCGATCGCAAGTCCAAGCGATGTCGGTGGCGTTTTAGTAATTTACCCGGTTTTCCCCATTGCAGGAGAGGATGGTTTTGCAGTTGTTCTCCCACCAGTTCGAGGCGTTGGCGTTGTTCGGCGACTTCTGGCGTTTCGAGGGTTTCGAGGGCATTATCGGGAATTAAACGGGCAACCTCGGCACTAATTTCCTCACCTTTCACCGATCGCCCCAGCTTAATCGTTAGCGTATCGGGAGGCATGAGAGTATCGAGGAGAGAAAGAGAAAGAGAAGCCCCGTCAATGGCAAGAATATCCGCCGTTGCCGCCACGTACCAAGAATTATCCGCCCCCAAACAGATGAAATATGGCGATCGCCCGCTTCCGGGGGTTTGGGCGAAAACAATGGCGGGGATAGGAGAAGAAACCTTGATATACTTGCCTTTCAAATACACAACCCGTCCGCTTTCCACCTCATTGAGGGCGCGGGCAATTTCTTTATGATGGGACTCTTCGGCTTGTTCTTGCAGGATCTTTAATAAACGGCGTTCCTCTCGCTGACGTTCTTTCAATTTCTCGTAATGGGCGAATTGCTTTTCATTGATGGGAGAGAGTTCTACATCCAGTCGGGCGAGTTCGGTGGTCAGATCCGCGATCGCTTCTCTGAGGGGTTCGAGGTCTAAAGTAGCAGTATATTGGGCAAAGCTGCGTTCGAGAAGTTCCCTTACTTCTTCAATTTTGTGAGTTTGCAGCAAGTTCAGCACCATGCCGTAGGTAGGCGTAAATTGACTTTTCAAAGGATCGGCAGTTTTCAAGGCGAGTTTTGCGGCATCTTTAGGACCCTCAAAGCGGGTTTGTACCGTCACCACGTATCCCTGTTCGTCCATTCCTCGCCGTCCCGCACGTCCCGCCATTTGCAGGAATTCCGAAGCAGTGAGGAGGCGATGTCCGCTATCGCTGCGTTTGGAAATGGCAGAAATTACGGTAGTGCGGGCGGGCATATTGATCCCTGCGGCGAGAGTTTCCGTTGCAAACACCACTTTAATAAGTCCTGCTTGAAAGAGTTCTTCAACAAATCCTTTCCAAGCGGGTAAAATTCCAGCGTGATGGGCAGCAATGCCGCGATGGAGGGGTTCGACTTGTCCGCTACGGGCTGCACTGGGATTCCATGCTAAAAACTCTTCGATGCGCCGTTTTAATTCTCTTGCTTCCCCGGGATTGACTAAATTAAATCCGGGCAATTGTTCCACTGCATTATCACACCCCCGACGGCTAAAAATGAAGTAGATGGCGGGCAGCATTTCCTTTTGTTCCAGTTGCTTCACCACTTGGATAATGGGGGGACAATCTTCTTTTCGCAGGCGTTGTTTGGGGTTGCGTCGTCCTTTTGGTAATAAGCGAGAATTCACGGCGGCTTTTTTCTCATTCAGGAGAGGGAAAAGTCCTTTCAGCCCGCTAAAATGAAACTCGAGGGGGACGGGGCGATAATTGGATTGAATGAGAACGGTTTCCCCGTGAACCCGTCCGATCCAGTCGGTGAGTTGGTCGGCATTGGCAACGGTAGCGGAAAGGGCGGCAATTTGGACTGTGGGGGGACTGTAAATAATCGATTCTTCCCAAACCGTGCCTCGCTGCGAGTCGTTCATGTAGTGGCATTCGTCGAGGACTACGGTTTCGACATCCATCATTGAGGTGCCCACTTGTCCGATGGGAGTCCCATACAGCATATTGCGGAAAATTTCGGTGGTCATCACCAACACGCAGGCATCCCGGTTATAAGAGGCATCTCCGGTGAGTAAACCGACATTTTCTTCGCCAAAGCGATCGCGGAAGTCGCGGAATTTTTGATTGGAAAGAGCTTTGAGGGGGGTGGTATAAAAAACGCGCTTGTTGCGGCTGAGGGCGCGATAAATGGCATATTCGCCGATGAGGGTTTTCCCGGATCCTGTAGGAACGCAGACAACAACGGATTTTCCCGAGTCGAGGGCTGCGATCGCCTGTTTTTGAAAGCGATCGAGGGAGAAGGGAAAAAGTTGCTCTAAATCGAGAGTGGATGTTGAGGTATTAATTTGACTAACTGGCTCGTTCATATAATATGGGACAATTCCCGTTTCTTCCATTCTAGAGCCTTGTGGGAAATACAGTACGCTTAACCCGATCTGTCAAGCCTCATTACAAACAATTTCCAAATTTGTGGAGGATCGTTAAGAAACGTAAATACTGGCAGATTTGTGCATAATCTCTCAATTTTTTCCCAGAGACTTATATGGGACTCACTATTACATTTAGGATAATGGTCATGCTGAGACGTTTATTTGCTTTACTACTCATTCAGGTATCTATTACTTTGCCCGTACAAGCTGCAAATATCCTCTATTTGAATTCAACACGAGGACAAAGAATAAGTTTAGGAGGTTATCGTAATGTTATTGCAGATACTCTTGACAATTATGGTGACGGCACAATCTTTGATGTTGATTTTGTTCAAACTCACGTTGCAGGAGATTTAGCCTCTTAGCTTAATTCTAACCCTATTGATTACTACGATCGGATATGGTTTGACACAACAATTTACAATACGGCACTCCTTAATAGTTCGGATTTGGCAGCACTCAATATATGGTCAAATCACAATAATTTAGAATTTATTCTTGATAGTTCATTTTATTATCGTCTTGGTACTCATATTCTCAATGAAAATGCAGGAAATCGAACAATTGAAATGTACGAGGCATTATATTCTCTGAGTCCAGATCGCGTGGCTCATATTGGCATGAGTTTCGATCCCGGCAAAAAAGAACGCGATATAACCGATCCGACAGATGTTCCCGAACCTTCTACAATCCTAGGTATTTTAACTATTCTCGGCTTTGGTTCTATTTCCTTAAAACGACAGAAAAGCTAGAGTTCAAAAGTTCAAGTTCTTGACTTAAAACTGAAGCCAGCTAAAGTAGGCTAGAATTCCGACCATTTCCTAAATCGTTAAAATAGGTTTTAGCTTTCAGCCTTAGATTTGAATCCAAGGCTGATATCGATCGCATTTATTTCTTCTCTAACATAGTTGTAAATCCTTTCTTTTGCGTCCACTGTATCGCCCCATGTCGTCCCGTACTGTAAATGTAAACTTGGTTTTGTCGCAACGTTTGAAAGGTTTCTTGAGAAACATAAGACGTAGAAGCGATCGCCACATTCCCACCAAACCCTCTCAAGACATTTTCATGGACTGAATTTCCCGCAAACAATAACACCCGTGCCGATAAATCCGTGGGGATAATGTCCTCGTTGGGAGCATATAATAACAACCAATTGCGATCGCCAAATTGTAACTGAGCAATGCGATCGTGTAATCTGACAACGGTAGCACTGCCATTCGGTATCTTTTGGCCGACTTCAAAGGGATAGATATACTCTGCCAAGATTGCCTCATTTTCTGCTTCAAGGGTAGAGAAAGCGTGTACAAAGGTTGTAATAGCTAATTTATCAAAAATTGATTTCCAACCCGGTTCTTGGTGATTTTTTAGGGATATAGCCAAGTCAATTCGATTGATGCCTTCATGGGCCAAGAAAGGCAAAACCGTATAATTTGCCGTGTTCGTACCTCCCGCATCAATCAACGTGATTTTGCCGCGATCTTGAATGACAATAACTTGGTCTTGTCCGGCTGATAGTACCGTCAAACGAGTTAAACTGAGATTGGCATAGATGAGAGGTGCGATCGCAATTATAACAACGATCGCACCCACTCCCAACCATCTTTTTCCTTGTTGTAAAGGCTGCCACAAACAAACTGCCAAGATCGCCGCATAAATTGCGAAAACTTGTAGAATACTTAAATTTCCGACTGCTTGATAACTATTCGGTAAATTGACGAAGAAGCGAACGATATTGACTAAAAATAATGTCGGATAGAATAACTGCGATGCGATCGCAGTTCCTCCCCAAGGAAAAATTAAGCCAATTCCTCCACTGACCATTCCGCCTAAAATAATGAAAGATCCGAGATGAGTGGTCAGAATATTAACTATAATTCCATAAGTGGCGATAAAACTAAAATGGTAAGAAGCAATGGGTAACGTCCAAATTGTAGCAGCGAGAGGAACGGCAATAATTGTGGCAATTGTTGGAGGCAACCAATCCAAACGACGAACTATAGCAGGAACGCTAACAACCAATCCAAGTGTAGCAACAAAGCTAAGTTGAAAGCTCAAATTCCAAATCCAAAGCGGATTGACTAAAAGCAAGATTGTGGCAATGAGAAGCAATGCACCCAACGGTTTTACCTTGCTTTCTACTGTCATGGCGAAGAGTACCGCAATTCCCATTAAAACTGCCCGAAAAATGGAAGGTTGTAACCCTGTCAGTCCCATATATGCCAGTAAAATCGCAATTCCGATCGCCAAGCGATATTTATCTTCTAAAGTCCGCGTTAATGCCAAAACGCCCCCCAATAATAAGGAAACGTGAAACCCCGAAGCTGCTAAAATATGTGCTAATCCTCCTCGCATAAACAAATCTTGAATCTCAAAGGGTAAATCGATCGCCCTGCGTCCTAAAACCATAGAACTAACAACCGATCCATATGGTTCTGACAAGCCGCGATCGTGAATGCGAACAATCTTCTGTCTCAATTTCCACCACCCCCAAGCAGGTTGTGGAGAAAATCGAACTAATTCTCCCGACAATCCTGCAAAAACACCTTGGGGAATAAGATACGATTTAAAATCAAATCCACCGGGATTTTTTGCTTGACTGGGTTCGTATAATTTGCCTTTGATAGTAACGGTTTGTTGGGGAACTAATTCTAAGTTGGGTTGCGGTGGAATTGTGATGTATAATTTGCCGCGAATATCTGTGTTTTCATTCACTTGTCGAACGGCTAAAATAAAGCGCAATCTGCCTGCACGATTGAAACTAGGGCGATCGCGAATCTGTCCCATTACCGTAACTTCCTCTAGCGTATTATTCAGCAATAAACTGATATCATTATTTGTAGGGTGAGGAAGGCGAAATTGAAAATGCGCGATCGCTAATCCGGCAACAATTCCGGCTGCGATCCAGATAGGAAGGCGGGGACTCTTACGCCAAAAATGCCGTGATAGGATACCAACAATAATGCTAACAATCAACCCAGCGATCGCTAAACCAAACCCATGTATTAAAGAGAGTTTTTCCCAAGGAGAATGAATAATTCCTGTAGATGACAAGCCCAAAATGTAAGCAATACATAAAATTGCCCAGCCCTGACGCTTCATAAATGATTAGTTTTCACTGCTTCTTTCAAGATATAGTATATTCTAAACCAAATTGTGTATTTTTTACTCAATCTCTGTAAAAAAAATGGGCGGAGATTACCCACCCAAACTTTAAACAATAGTAATTCAAGCAATTAAATCGAAAGCCCTAAATTCATACCGAAAAAAGCATGAATAAATAGCACTAATAAAGCAAAACTTCCCAGATAAGCGTGGATTGTTTTTAAAGCCTCTTTATTGCCGCCAAACTTCGTTGCAGAAATCAATCCATTTAGTGCCAACAAGATAACAGCAAATGAACCCGTCCAGAAATGAGGACTCTCAAAAATAGACTGTTCTTGCATGACTAAAGATAGTACGCCGCCCGTATAACCCAAAGAAATAAACAGGAATAACCACGGGGCAAGTTTGCGATGAGATTGTCGATTTTGAGCGGCAATTCCTGCCTTTTGGGAAATGCGTCCTTGCCAACCCGCCCAAGCTGTAAAACTCCCCAAAACGAAAACTACAATTCCCATCATTAGGGGATGTCCCCAATGAACGATCGGTTCGGGTAAGTCGAACGTTCCAAACCATGCCGCGATCGGCTCTAAATAGGGAAGCAAAATGCTTCTTACCGTTTCAATCATTGGTGTTCTCTCTCAAATCTTAAATAATTATAAAAGATAAGAGGCGATCGCCCGATGCTTTCGATCGCGATCCTCCCGGGAACGATTGATAAGTATTTATGCTGATTGAAGGGGAGTTCTATCAGTTTATGTTGTTTTAGCGAGTAAAACTCCCAGTAAAGTCAAACGGATATTATAAATAAATGTAACAGTAATGGTATGTGTTGGATGGGGATGAAGGAAACCCGAGTCGCAAAACTCGCGCGAGCCGGATATTCCGAACCAAACCAAAAATGCCTCTCGAGACAGACAACCCTATCCCAACAGCAACGTTAGGATTGGGTGAATTTTAGAAAAAACATAGGAGATCCGTTACCAATGCCAGAACTTGCAGTTCGTCCGGAACAGGAACAGGAATCGACAAAGGAACAGGAATCGAAACCTGATTTTACAAGCGAAACTTACAAAGACGCATATAGCCGAATTAACGCCATTGTCATTGAAGGGGAACGAGAAGCCCACGATAACTACCTCTCCATGGGCGAACTGTTACCCGATAGTAAAGATGAGCTAACCAAACTCGCCAAAATGGAAAAACGCCATGAAAAAGGCTTCACTGCTTGCGGTAAAAATCTTAAGGTGACTGCGGATATGGATTTTGCCAGAGACTACTTCTCTCACCTCCACGGCAACTTCCAAAACGCCTACAAAGAAGGCAAACTCGTTACCTGCTTTTTGATTCAATCTCTGATTATCGAAGCCTTCGCGATCGCTGCTTACCACAAGTACATTCCCGTCGCCGATCCCTTCGCCAGAAAGATCACCGAAGGTGTGGTCAAAGACGAATATACTCACCTGAACTTTGGGGAAGTATGGCTGCAAGGGAACTTTGAGGCATCAAAAGCCGAACTCCAAGAAGCCAACAAGCAAAACTTGCCTCTCGTTTGGAAAATGCTCAACCAAGTCACCGAAGATGCTCGCATCCTCGGTATGAAAAAAGAAGAACTGGTCGAAGATTTTATGATCAGCTATGGGGAAGCCCTATCCAATATTGGTTTCTCTTGTGGGGAAATCATGAGAATGTCTGCCTACGGCTTGACGGGAGCTTAATTGAACCCTCGAGCAACTGAAAAGGGGCGATCGCATCCGATCGCCCCTCTTTTGTGCCCAAATTTTGATAATATCTTACAAAGTCTTTACTTTTTGTTAATTTGGCGATCGCCGCCTGCCAAGAGGTTTCATAGCGAGCAATCAATGTTTGGTCTTATCGGTCATCTAACTAGCCTCGAACACGCCCAAGCCGTTGCCCATCGACTCGGATATCCCGAATATGGGGATCAAGGCTTGGATTTTTGGTGTTCTGCACCCCCGCAAATCGTCGATGATAGTATTCGCGTCACCAGTGCCACGGGACAGACGATTAAGGGGGCATATATCGAATCCTGCTTTCTGCCGGAAATGCTCTCCCAACGCCGCATTAAAACCGCCATTCGGAAAATCCTTAATGCCATGGCAAGCACCCAAAAATACGCGCGAGGAGGTAACGAGATTCAAATTACGGCCCTCGGCGGATTTTCCTCCATTATTTTCGAGAATTTCAATCTCAAAGACAACAAGCAAGTGCGGGGGGTAGAACTCGATTTTTCTCGCTTCACCACTGGCAATACCCACACGGCTTATATTATTTGTCGGCAGGTCGAAGAAGCTGCCGCTAAAGTAGGTATCGACCTCTCCCGCGCGACCGTTGCCGTTTGCGGTGCAACAGGAGATATTGGTAGTGCCGTCTGCCGTTGGTTGGATAAAAAGACTGACGTACAAGATCTCTTGTTGATCGCCCGCAACCAAGAACGCCTGCGCAACCTACAAGACGAACTCGGACGCGGCAAAATTCTCGGCATTGAAGAAGCGCTTCCCCTTGCCGATATTGTCGTTTGGGTTGCCAGTATGCCGAAGGGAGTCGATATCGGCGAAATCTCCCTGAAAAAGCCCTGCGTCTTAATCGATGGAGGCTATCCCAAGAATCTAGATAGCAAAATTCAACAGCCCGAGGTTTACGTCCTCAAAGGCGGTATCGTCGAACATTCCCTCGATATTGAGTGGACGATCATGGAAATCGTCGAAATGGACGTTCCCGATCGCCAGCTATTCGCCTGTTTTGCCGAAGCCATGATCCTCGATTTCGAGCAATGGCACACCAATTTCTCTTGGGGACGCAATCAAATTACCGTCGAAAAAATGGAAAAAATCGGCGATGCCTCCCGCAAACACGGTTTTAAACCCTACCAACTTTCCCTCGGTAACTGATGTATATAGCCCGCTATGTCTTTACCGATCGCCGATAACCAATCACTGATAACCGATCGCTGAATTAATGCCTGCCACCAAAAATCGACCGTTTTTACTAGATTTTGAAAAACCCCTGAACGAGTTGGAGTCGAAGATCGATCAGATTCGCGAACTCGCTCGGGAAAATAACGTGGATGTTTCTCGAGAAATTCGCGACTTAGAAGCCAAAGCCGAACAACTGCGACAAGAAATTTTCACTACCCTCAGCCCTTCCCAACGGCTGCAACTCGCCCGCCATCCCCGCCGTCCCTCCACTTTGGACTATATCCAAGCCATTAGCGACGATTGGTTTGAGCTTCACGGCGATCGCTGCGGTGGCGACGATCCCGCCCTCGTCGGCGGTGTCGCTAGATTGGCAGGGATGCCCGTGGTGATGATGGGACACCAAAAAGGCCGGGATACCAAAGATAACGTCGCCCGCAATTTTGGTATGGCTTCCCCCGGAGGCTACCGCAAAGCCCTGCGCTTGATGGAACACGCCGATCGCTTCGGGATGCCCATCCTAACTTTTATCGATACCCCGGGGGCTTGGGCGGGAGTCGAAGCCGAGAAACTCGGACAGGGAGAAGCGATCGCCTACAATCTGCGAGAAATGTTTGGTTTTGACGTTCCCATTCTCTGTACCGTCATTGGCGAAGGCGGATCTGGGGGAGCATTGGGTATTGGCGTAGGCGATCGCCTCCTCATGTTCGAACACGCCGTCTACACCGTTGCCACCCCCGAAGCCTGTGCGGCCATTCTCTGGAAAGATGCGAAAAAAGCGCCCCAAGCCGCCGCCGCCCTCAAAATTACCGCCCGCGATCTCAAAGAATTGGGCATTTTGGATATTATTCTCCCAGAACCTTCAAGCGGCGCTCATGCCGATCCCTTGGGGGCTGCCGCCATTTTGAAAGAATCCCTGCGACAGAATTTAGAAACCCTACTTTCCCTTACGCCTCAAGAGCGAAAGGATTTACGCTACCAAAAATTTCGGCAAATCGGCAAATTTCAGTTAGCTTAGGGCGTGGAAAATTAATCATCAAAAAGTAACAAGCTCTCCCCGAGTGTTCCCCAAACTGGTATACTAATATATGTAACATTTGTTTACAATCCTTTTGAGTTCGGGAAATTTACGAAGTCTTTACTACGAAGTCTTTACATTGTGCAAGCGAGTTAAGCGCAGGCTCGCGATCGCAAGCGAGCAACTGCCAGCTAACAATTGCGAATCGACACTCGGCTCTTTTTGGGGTCAGGTTAAGAAAGACATTGAGAAGTGACTTACTCGAATTCAGAAACTGTGCCTGCAAATATTCCGAAATTTTAACGGTTTGATGAATTCCAACTCAAATCAGAATCGTGCCATCATCACAGGCGCGAGCAGTGGCATTGGCAAGGCAACCGCTCTCGCTTTTTCTCAAGCAGGAGTTGATGTGGCCCTAATCGGTCGCTCTCCGGAAAAGCTGCAAGCTGTTGTCGAAGAGGCGAAGACCTTTGGTGTTGAAGCCAAAGCCTATGTTGTAGATCTGGCTGAAGTCGAAAGCGTGAAAGCAAAAATCGAAGCGATCGCGGCCGATTTCGCTCCTGTTGACATTTTGGTGAACAACGCAGGGATGGGTTATACAGGAACCTTAAAGGAAACCCCTCTCGCCGATTGGCAAAAAGTCATCGATCTCAATCTGACAAGCGTTTTCCAATGTATTTTAGGGATTTTGCCATCCATGCGCGATCGTGGCAAAGGCACGATTATTAACGTTGCCTCGATTGCCGGTAAAACCCCCTTTCCCAATTGGGGCGCTTATAGCGTTAGTAAAGCGGGGGCGATCGCCCTTTCCAAAACCCTTGCTGCGGAAGAACGCCCTCATGGGATTCGCGTGGTTGCGTTTTCTCCCGGTTCGGTAAATACGCCCATTTGGGATACCGACACCGTTAGCGCCGACTTCGATCGCACGGCCATGCTCACTCCGGAAATCGTCGCGCAATCCATTTTGCACGCTGCTCTGCTACCCGAACAAGCAGTTGTTGAGGATATCACCTTAATGCCCAGTGGAGGCGCTTTGTAGGGATGAAGGACGACGATGAAGGATGAAGGATAAAGCAGGACGCAAGGCTATCCAAACGCGCTCTCTTTATCCGGATATCGTCTGTCAATTCACCCATGCAAACTTTCCTCTTGGCATTATCTTTCAACCGTCTTTTTCACTCACTTTACCTATGACCATTGCTACTTCTAACGGGACTACCCATCCTAACTCCCTTGCTTTCAATGGCAAAAATCTTTCGAGTCAGAGTCCCGCTCGAGAGCGACCAACCCATCCCGATCGCACCACCCACAACGGTCAGCAAGCCGACGCACATCCGACTGCGGATGCAGTGAAAGCCGACATGATGGATGCCGTGCGGAAAATGTTGGAAGGGGTAGGGGAAGATCCAGAACGGGAAGGACTCCTGAAAACCCCTAAGCGGGTTGCAGAAGCAATGCAATTTCTCACTCAAGGATACAATCAATCCTTGGATAAAATCGTCAATGGGGCAATCTTCGACGAGGGGCATAACGAAATGGTATTGGTGCGAGACATTGACTTTTTCAGTCTTTGCGAACATCATATGCTCCCCTTTATGGGACGCGCTCACGTTGCCTATATCCCCAATCAAAAAGTGGTCGGACTGAGCAAATTAGCGCGGATCGTCGAAATGTACGCCCGTCGCTTACAAGTTCAAGAACGCCTGACCCGTCAAATCGCCGAAGCCATTCAACAAGTATTGAATCCTCGGGGCGTTGCTGTCGTCACGGAAGCCTCTCATATGTGTATGGTCATGCGCGGCGTTCAGAAACCCGGTTCTTGGACGGTGACGAGTACAATGCTCGGTGCATTCCAAGACGAGCAAAAAACTCGCGATGAGTTCTTGAGTTTGATTCGCCACCAACCCAATTTTTAAATGACATAGCCTAAGTTGCTAGTTGCAACAATTGTGAGTTTCAATCCCCCTAAATCTCCCTTAAATCCCCCTCCCGTCCCCCTTAATAAGGGGGAAAGCCAGAGGATGCTTCGCTTTTTAAGGACGGGGACTTCCGGATTCTCCCTCTTTGCCCTTGACTCGTTCGAGCAATTTAGCAACTTTGGCAAGATCTTTGTCCCCGGGCGATCGCTCGACACCACTCGACAAGTCAATACCGTCGGGACTGACCCGATCGAGGGCAATGAGAATATTGTCTGGGGTCAGTCCTCCCGCTAACAACCAAGGTTTGGCAGGTCGAAAATTGTGTAATGCTTGCCAATCTAGCGTTTTTCCCGTCCCTCCCCGTTGCTGGGGATGATACGCATCCAGAAGGAACGTATCGATCGCTTCTTCATAATCTTTGCTCTGTTCGAGATCCGTAATACTCTTGACGCGCAAGGCTTTCACGATCTCCAACTGGGGAAGTTGCTGGCGGAGTTGCCAACAAAATTCTGGCGATTCGTCACCGTGGAGTTGAATCCCTGTCAGTCCCGTATTCTTGGCGATCGCTGCAATGCGATCGATTTCTGCATTCACAAAAACGCCGATCTTATCCACGCGCTGAGGAAGATGGGCAATAATCTCGCCTATTTTTTCGGGAGTGAGATGGCGGGGGGATTTTTCAACGCAGATAAATCCGAGTGCTGTCGCGCCTAAGTTGGCGATCGCGCATCCTTGCTCGGTATTGGTAATCCCACAAATTTTAATTCGCATTTTTTTTGACTAAATTTATCGTCAATCGATAATTAATCATTAATAATTGAGGTTGAGGGATGCTGAACTGCGGTGCGACCCCGGCGAATCGAATTCGCTAAGGGAACGCGCACCAAGACATAGTTCAGTATATCCAATCGATCTATCGATCATTGCTCATTGATTAAGATGCCATCCGACGATCTAGCTCGCCGCAAGAGAAAGCGCCTCCGCGATCGCACTGTACCCCAACTCAGTTCATCCCCGCGCGGAAATAATCGAGAAGGTGCCGTACCGTCCGCCAATTTCCCCGAATTTCCCCAGAGATTGCGTCCGTTACGCTCGGGTCGCTCTCGGTTGGGAAATTCTCGAAATAATCCGATCGGCGATCGCCCTCTTTATCCAAACCCCCCCGAGTTGGATAATTTTCCGAGGGAAACGGAGCGCTCTGGATTTCGCAAGAAGCGATCGCCGTCTTCTCCCCCTACCGACAATCTCTCGGCTCGAGCGCGATGGGAAGCTCGCATTAATAACGCCTCTTCTCTTGCCGTTGCTCCCAAGGTTTCGAACTCTCCGGTTGCGTCTCCTTCCTTTTCTTATCTGCTCCTCTTGTATGGCGTTCGCTTTCTGATTTTTGGGTTTGGTGCGAGCGCGATCGCCGGAACCCTCATTGCTACCATCGATCCCTCCCGCCAACTCGAGCCGGCACAAACTCCCCTCACTGCCGAAAAGGAAGAGGTTTTCGATCCCTTAGCAGCAGCGATGTCCGTGAAGTTGAGGGCGGAAATTGCTCCCCTCAAAGGGAAAATCGAAGCGATCGCCCGTCAAAATCCCCGTTACGATCTGGGGGTATTTCTGTTCGATTTGGATACGAAAGATTATGTAAATTGGCAAGGTACCAAACAATTTGCGGCGGCCAGTACGATTAAAGCGCCCATCCTAATTGCTTTTTTTCAAGATATTGACGCGCGCAAAGCCCGTCTCAATGAAACATTAATTATGGATGAAGAGTCAATCGTGGGAGAAGCCGGACGGATGCAATATCAACCCCCCGGCAGCAAATTTTCTGCGAAAGAAACCGTGGAGAAAATGATCGTCACCAGCGATAATACGGCTACCAATATGATAATTAAGCGTTTGGGAGGCATTGAAGCACTAAATCAGCGTTTCTCAGAGTGGGATTTGCCTTCAACAGTTATGAACGATCTCTTACCCGATGTCGGGGGAACAAATTTGACCAGTCCGGTAGACTTGGCGAATGTTTTGGTAATGGTCAATCAAGGCAAATTAGTCTCTTTGCGATCGCGCGATCGCTTACTCAATATTATGAGCCAAGTGGAGAATCGACAATTACTTCCCCAGGGGTTAGATCCCGGTGCAAAAATTGCCCATAAAACGGGTAATATTGGCTCGTTAATCGCCGATGCGGGTTTAATCGATACCCAAACCGGACGGCGTTATGTGGCGGTGGTGATGGTCGCCCGAGAATTCAACGATCGCGGTGCGAGAGCAATAATTCAGCAAATTTCTCGCGAGGCCTATCAATATTTTAACGAACCTACTCCCATGCCCAATACCACAATTATACCGAGGGAAGATAGCGAAACTGTGGCATTAGAAAGGTAATTATTTGTTGTTCGTTGTTCGTTGTTTGTTGTTCGTTGTTTGTTGTTTGTTCAGAGAACTATGAACTTTTCAATTTTGGCTTTGTTGGCGACAGGTTTATCGGGGTCTTTGACATTTTCGGAAAGCGTGCCGATGGGCGAAATTTCCATCGATTTACCTGCTCCGGCTCTGGAAATCGCCCATTATGACCCGGTGGTGATGGAGTTTTTAAATCAAGCAATTCTAGCCGATCCCGATAATGCCGAGGCTTATCACAGTCGGGGTTTATTGTGGATTCACGTTGAGGATTATCCCAAAGCTATTGCGGATTTTAGCGAGATGATTCGCATCGAACCCGATAATGCCAAAGCCTATAATTATCGAGGAACGGCGCTTTTTTGGAGTCAGAAATATGACGAAGCAATGCAGGATTACAATCGCGCGATCGCTCTGGATGAAAATTTAGCGATCGCTTATTTTAATCGCGGCTATTTATATCGGCAGTGGGGACAAATTCAAGAGGCGATCGCCGATTTTCAACGCGGTGCGGATTTATCGCTTCAAGAAGGAAATCGTGATGAATATCAACAGGCTTTAGTTGTGATTCGCGATTTAAAAAATACGCCCCAATTTGACGACCGGAACTTATTCGATCGCGGTGTTAGCAAAATAGAAGCGGGAGATTATTTGAGTGCAATTGCAGATTTTAATTTCATATTACCCGACAGCGATCGCAAAAGTCAAATCTATTATTATTTGGGTTTAGCACGGATGGGATTAGAAGATTTTCGCGGTGCGATCGCTCACTTTGATTCGGCAATTGAGGAAGATTCTCGCTTTTTTGAGGCTTACAATCAACGAGGAGAAGCGGCAATTAATTTAGATAATTGGCAAAGCGCATTAATGGATTTTGAAACCGCGATCGCCCTCGCTCCCGATTTTGCTTCGGGGTATTACAATCGCGGGCGAGTCCGTCTTGAAAATGAGGATTTAGCGGCGGCATTAGTCGATTTTAATACGGCTTTAAATCTTGATGAAACGATCGCAGAAGCATATCGCGATCGTGGCATTGTTTACGCTCAAATGGAGGAGACAGAACGGGCGATCAGGGATCTACAAAAGGCCGCCGAACTCTTTGCCCATCAAGGCGATACAGTCAGCTATCATCAAAGTTTGGCCTACATCCAAGCGATTGAAAGCTCTCAATAAGTTGGATTGATGCGATCGGAATTATCTAATTTTAAGGGAGTATCTCAGTTTTGAAAAAACACCCAATTTTCTTGAGAAGATATTCCTTCTTTTACCGTGGAACGGGCATCTTGCCCGTGTATAATTTAGGAACAAGTATCTTGCTTGTTCCACTATTAGGAATCTTTCTTGTGTTAACTGAATAATGAATATACAAATTTGAGATGTACCCGATTTTAACGACCGGTAATGAGTGTTAAGCGATCGCCCTCTCCCCGACTAATTTGATAGGCTTGCCCGAACCCAAGAACAAAGCGACCGTCGCGAGGAATTAATTTCACAATACGAAAATCCGGTAAACTGCGTAATGTTTGGATAATTTCTCCGAATTGTTCCTCAAAGCGATCGCTAATTTCTATCCATTCTGCCGTTTCCCGCTCCATAAAGATTGCTTGGCAATTGAAACTCAAACGCGGACGCGCAAAAATATCCGGGCTTTTCTCTTCGTCTTCAATAAAAAGAACGCTAATTTGAGGATTTTTGGCTAAGTTCTGGGTATGAACGGACAAACCACTAACGAAAATATAGATATTCTTAGCTGTATCCATCACAAAGGGTGCATAACTGGCATTGGGAACGCCCTCTGAACTGGTCGTGCTTAACATAACGCTACGAACGCGATCGCAAAATTCTTGATAAGCAATCTGAATGTCTTTTATGCTCATTAGTAATTGCTCATTGGTCATTGTTCATCGATCATGATATCCGTATCTGAAGCCGAAACGATTATTCTCAACCTCGCTCAACCCCTGCAAACGGTTGAAGAAGTCACCCTCGAAAACGCAAGCGGCCGAATTTTGGCTCGATCTGTCACTAGCACCCTCGATTTTCCCTACTGGGATAATTCAGCCATGGATGGCTACGCCGTGCGTTATGAAGACGTACAAGGGTGCGATCGCGATCGTCCCAAAACGTTAAAAATTGTTGAGGAAATTCCCGCCGGAATTCAACCCCAAAAAGCCCTCTCCTCGGGAGAAGCCGCGCGAATTTTTACCGGGGCGGTGATGCCAGAAGGGGCGGATACCGTGGTCATGCAGGAAAATACCCAACGAGAAGGCGATCGCGTGAATATTTTGCAAGCCCCTCGCGATCGCGAATTCGTCCGTCACAAAGGCGCATTCTATCAATCGGGAAATCCTCTCCTCGATGCGGGAACTGCGATCGGCGCGCCAGAAATTGCAGTTTTGGCAACGGCACAATGCACCCGCTTTACCGTTTATGAACGGCCGCGAGTGGCAATCTTCTCTACGGGAAACGAGCTAATTCCCCCCGGAAATGCGCTTAAACCGGGACAAATTGTAGATTCCAATCAATATGCCCTGAGAGCGTTTGCGGCGGATTTAGGGGCAATTCCCCTGCCTTTGGGCATCATCCGCGATCGCCCGGAAGACCTCGAAAAGACGATTGAAGAGGCAATTTCCCGTGCCGATGTCGTCCTCTCAACGGGAGGGGTTTCGGTGGGAGAATACGATTACGTTGGGGAAATCTTGGCGAAATTAGGGGGCAATATCCAGATTCGCAGCGTAGCGGTTAAACCGGGAAAACCCTTAACTGTCGCGACATTCGACCGAGGAGATCGCACCTGTTTGTATTTTGGCATTCCCGGAAATCCGGTTTCGGCTTTGGTAAGCTGTTGGCGTTTCGTTCAGCCTGCCTTAAAAAAATTGTCTGGACTGGCAGAAAACTGGCAACCAACATTTGTTAAGGCGCGATCGCGTCACGATTTAAAAGCAAGCGGCACGCGAGAAACCTATCTTTGGGGACGGTGGGATATTGCCAGCAGGGGTTACGAATTTTCTCTCGCGGGGGGAAGTCGCAGTTCGGGAAATTTGATTAATTTGGCACAAACTAACGGTTTAGCTATGATTCCGGTGGGGACAACCGCGATCGCGGCTGGGGAAGAAGTTGACGTGATGTTAGTTTGAGCATCGGTAATTCCCCGTTGTCCCCAAAATGTTGAGATTTTGGTACAAATATTCTGATGGAAGGGGAAAACGTTTTACAATAGAATTCTACTTTTCGAGACGCGATCGCCTGCTCTAGAATTCTCATGGCTTACGAACCCCTGCATCATAAATACCGTCCTCAGAGATTTATCGAATTGGTGGGACAGGAAGCGATCGCGCAAACCCTGACCCATGCGATCGAAAGCGGACGTATTGCCCCAGCGTACTTATTTACGGGTCCGAGAGGAACGGGAAAAACTTCGTCAGCGAGAATTTTATCCAAATCTTTAAATTGCTTGCAAAGCGATTCGCCAACTGCCGATCCTTGCGGAAAATGCGAGGTTTGCCTACAAATTGCCCGAGGGTCGGCAATGGATGTAATTGAAATTGACGCGGCGAGTAATACGGGAGTTGATAATATTCGCGAAATCATCGAACGCGCTCAATTTGCCCCCGTTCAATGTCGTTATAAAGTTTATGTAATAGATGAATGCCATATGTTAAGTACCCCGGCATTCAATGCTTTATTAAAGACCTTAGAAGAGCCACCCAATCGCGTTATTTTTGTTTTAGCAACAACCGATCCACAACGAGTTTTAAATACAATTATTTCTCGCTGTCAGCGTTTTGATTTTCGACGTATTCCGCTCGAATCAATGGTAAAACATTTAACTGATATTGCGGCAAAAGAGGAGATTAATATTGCTGGCGATGCCTTAACGCTTGTGGCGCAAATTGCAAACGGAGGCTTGAGAGATGCAGAAAGTTTGCTAGATCAATTGAGTTTGATTCCCGATGAAGTGACAGTCGAGAAAGTTTGGGATCTGGTGGGAGCCGTTCCCGAAAGAGATTTATTAGCCTTAATTCGAGCCATTCATTCGGACGATCCCGAAGCAACGATCGCGCAATGTCGGCATTTAATGGATCGCGGTAGAGAACCCCTTATCGTCCTGCAAAATTTAGCAACTTTTTATCTCAATTTACTCATTGCCAAAACCTCTCCTCAACGCAACGATCTAGTTGCGGTAACTGCTCCAACGTGGCAAGAATTATGTGAAGAAGCCAAACAATGGAATATTTCAGTTATTTTACAGGGACAGCAAAAACTGAAAGAAAGCGAAGTACAAATTAAAAATACAACTCAGCCTCGATTGTGGTTGGAAGTGACTTTGTTGGGACTTTTGCCGAGTGCGATCGCTGCATTTATCCCTACGAATTCTCCTTCCCAAAACACTGTACAAGCGCCCCAAAATAAAACGCAAAATCAAGCGAATATTTCCCCTCGTCAATCTGTCTCTACTGCACCTCAATCGCAAAATTCCCAGCCAAAAGCATCTATTTCTAAACCGCATCCCACCGTTGAGAAATCTTCTGTTTCAGATGTTAAACCGTCTGCACCACCTCAACCCACCCGAGCCTTATCGGAAGAAGAAATCATACAGAAGAGAGTTGCAGAAAGTTGGCAAAAAGTATTACAAACGATTGAACCCAATTCATTACAGGCATTAGTTAAACAGACTTGTACTTTAGTCAATTTTAATATTGATGAATCTATTGCCTATTTAGGTGTGAGAACTGCAAATTTATTAAAAATGGCTCAAGGTAAAGCCCCGCAAATTGAAGCAGCCTTTGAGAAGGTGTGGCAGCAAAAAATTAAGGTTCAATTTCAGGTCGAAAAAAAAAACAAAACCCCTAGAGTAGAGTCTGACTCTGGTGCGATCGCGAAAAAAAACACGATATCTTCTCCAAAACCTCCGAGCTATTCTACCACTGAGATCGCGCAACCCATTCCAGAAGTTAAAGCAAAACCTGTCTCGCAAAATGGTGCTGTTAAAAACAAAGAAAATACAGCATTGAATTCCTCTCTTAGCGTTCAAAAGGCAGAAAAAAAAGAGCCTAAATACAAGAGTAAAATTAGAGAGAAACTTGAGGAGAAAACAAAGAGCGATCGCGTTTCTCCCACTCCCAATTTTTCAAAATCGGAATCGCCAAGTTCTCCCGATATCAAAACAGAAGTCTTGCCAGTAGAAGCGGTTCAAACAATAGAATCCCATCCAGTAGAAGATAATGAAACACTTCTCGTTGCTAATGAATTTGCCAGTATCTTTGAGGGAGAGGTTTTAGATTTAGACTCAAACTTCCTCAAAGATCTTTCCAACCGCGACGATCGCACAGAACTGCCAGCAGTTGATATTATCGAGCGTCCTCCAGAAAACTTGCCTCCTCCTCCTCAAGAAAATCCCGATGAGATGCCTTTTTAACTTAGGCTTATCTTAGGCTGATTGCGATCGCCTTCCTTCACTACTCTTCTTTTTCTTGAAAGCGATCGAGTAATTCTTCCGAAGAAAGTTGTAAAAGCAGAGGCATAAATTCTTCCGAAGGAAGTTTCATAATCGGTTCGATAATTCCGGCAAGATTTTCATCAATTTCCCCAAAACGAACTCGAAAAATATTTTCGACGAGATAGCGAGTGGTTTCACTTTCCGTCTCTTGGCGAACTTCTTGGCGAACTTCTTGGCGAACTTCTTGGCGAACTTCTTGACGAACTTCTTGACGAACTTCTTGACGAACTTCTTGACGAACTTCTTGACGAACTTCTTGGCGAACTTCTTGGCGAACTTCTGCCATTACCTCTTCATAGATTTGAGTTAAAGTCATAATTAGTTCCTCATCATCGCGATCTAAATCTTGTTCTCGATCTTGGCGTTTGGTTAGGACGGAAATAAGTTCTCGTACTAATTTTATCACATTGCCTCGCAGGAGATTCTCGCGAGGGAGAGCTTCGAGTTCTTGAACGGCTTGTTGTTGCACTCGTCCGCGTCCTAATAATCTGAGCCAGAGCGTGTTTGACGTTTTTGGCAGTTGATGAATCACGACGATCGCCGTCCTCAAACCCGTCCCCAAATAATAAATCCCTTCTTCTCCCTCTTCTGAGGATGGGAGAGCATGAAAGCATTTGCGGAAATTGTCCGATGCAGTGGGAGTGAGTATCCACAGTTTGGGAATCTCTTCATCGTTCGCTGGGATTTTAGTCCGATTTCTCTCTCGTTCTCCTTCTGCTAGAAGGACGAATAATTTACTCATACACGTCCGCAGATCGCTTTGCGTAACAGGATTGCGAAAAGGCTCGAGTAATGCAGGTGTTGTGGTGAATCGTCCGAGTAATCCCAGATTGTCTCGATGTTCTCTATTTGAGGAGGAAGGAACGAAAAATAGATCGATGTGACGACCTTCAGAACGGATTTCTTTGTCGGTTTCTACCCGTCCTAGAGGGGCTAGAAGTTCGCTGAGATATTGTTTTGCAAATTGGTCGTGAAGAAAACGAGTCACGGTTAATGAATATTTATTCAATATTCTTATCATAGCAAGGGTAGCGCGATCGCATCGCTTTAAGCCATCCAATTGCGTTTAATCGTTCTGCAACTTCAGAAATAGGAGCAGCGGCCAGAAAAAGACCGGGATAAACGGCGGTTTGCCAATCTAAATAACTGAAGACCTTACAGCGATCGCGGGTTGATTCGAACGTAAGATTTAAAGATTGATGGACGATCGTGACAATATCGAAATGCTTTTCCCCCTGTTGAGAATACAAAGGAAAACCGGATTTTGGACAGATAATTTCTATGGGAAAATTGCTGGTTTCCCGAACGGTATTCGCTAAAAATAGGAATTGCTCTAATAGTCGATCTTTTTCTTGTGCGATCGCCTCGCTTTCCGTTGCTAATTCTGCTTTAGCTTGGAATAAAGCGATCGCCACGGTTTCGGGAATTGCTGGAAAACCCGGTAATAACTGCGGCTGATGTTCGAGGAGATAAGCAGAAGGGGGAACGAGATGGATATGAATTTGCAATCCTGTTGTCGGATCTTGAAATTGCTCGATCATTGTCAGTTTTGCGATCGCGGAGTATCTTAGTTAACCTGTAGCATCTCCTCGCTTGCCTGCTTTTTGAGAAAAGTCGGGACAGCAATCGCCGATCCGTTAAGACAAATAGGGAAAAGCGCAGTAAAATTGAAAGAAGAGATGCAACCAAGGAACGCGATCGAGGAAAGCAAAAATGGTTAATTTTGGGTGGAGCGCCGCCAGCATTCTCGGCGTTTTTTTGATTGTAGCGGGTGCGGGTCTATACTTTCTACGCTCGATACGTCCGGAATTGTCCAGAGATTACGATATCTTTTTTTCTGCCGTGGGACTCGCTTGCGGCATTATTCTTGTATTTAATGGCTGGCGACTCGACCCCATTTTACAGTTCAGTCAGCTTTTACTCGCTGCATCAACTGCCTTTTTCGCCTTTGAAACGATTCGCCTGCGAAGTTTAGCGACAGAACAAGCCAAGCAACGCACCCCTATTGTGGACGATGAGCGCCCGGTGAGTCGTTCCTACAAGGCATATCGACAACCCGATTATGACGAGATCGAACCGGAATGGGAGGTGAGAGCCAAACGCCCTCGGTTGCAACCCGATCGCAGTTCTGGATACGGGGAGGAATCACGATACGATCGCCGAAATGGACGAGACGATCGCGAACCCCCCAGTAGAAGCAGCCGCCGTCCCTCTCGCCCTTCTTCACCCCCAGACCGACGAGATCGCCCCTCTTCTCGACCCCCTAAAAACGATCCCTATGCTAGAAACACGGGTCGTTATGACGATGGCTTTGACGAATGGGAAGATGACTGGGAAGAACCGGAAAACGGCCGCGATCGCCCTTCCGACTACGACGAGCGTCCTTCTCGCCGTCCGTCCAACCGCGATCGCGATGAAGATTCTCCCAGATCCCGCCCGAGTTCTTCTCGTTCCTCTGCTTCTGGCTCCTCTTCTTCTCGCCCTTCCTCGCCTCCTCGCCGCAATTCTTCGCGTTCCTATGAGGATGAAGAACCCGCTACTTATGTCGATTATGTAGACTACAGCGAGGCTGAGGACGAGGAAAAAGATGATTTTGAAGATTTTGACCGTTCTGATGAGGAACGCGATGATTTTGCAGATTTCGACCGTTCTGAGGATGACGATCGCTACAGTCCCGATGATGACGAAGAATGGGAAGAGGATCGCAAAAAAGGCGATCGGTTTGACTATTAACCAGTCACCAGTCACCAGTCACCAGTCACCAGTAATTAGTAGGAGCGTTGTAGGCAACGTCTGTACATTCGTATATTTTAAAACCAAACAAATTGTAGCGATTTTGTTCCTTGCGATCGCCTTTTTGGGGGGTTGTGGGAGGCCTGCACCGCCGATCGGCTCAGTGTCGTTGAATAGCCGTTACAATGACCAAGAGCCAGCAATTAGCGGCGACGGTCGGATTTTGGCGTTTATCACCAATCGCAATGGAATTTCGCAAATTGCCGTTTATAACCTGCGATTGAAGCGCTTTGTAGAATTACCGGGTTTAAATCAAGGCAATCAAATTGCGGAAAGTCCCAGTCTCAGCCGAACCGGACGCTATCTAGTTTACTTGGTGAGCGATCGCGGTCGTCCGGCGATCGCCCTCTACGATCGCGCCATCTCGAAAGCCGATATTTTGACCACTTCCTACCGAAATTGGATTCGCAATCCTAAAATTAGTCCAGATGGGCGTTATGTGGTCTTTGAAACCTCGCGTCGGGGTCAATGGGATATTGAAGTGTTAGACCGGGGACCCGATATTGAGTTGGATGTTGCTGACGGTACGCCTATATTTTAATGGGAACTCAACCGATGAAACAATATTGGCGTTGGCTTTTGATTCTCTCAACCGTTTTAGCCAGCAGTTGCGGGGGTTATCCTCGCTTTTTAAACTTTCCTTACGATGCCGGAGGACGGGGTTTAAATAGCCCCACGGGGGAACTCATGCCCCATATTGCCGATGCTAATATTGTCTTTGTTTCCGATCGCAACGGTTCTCAAGATATTTATTTGTTTGATGCCGATCGCCGTCAATTAGTGGAATTACCGGGATTAAATTCTTTAAATGCGATCGCCTCGGATCCTTCTATTTCTGAAAATGGTCGCTATATTGCTTTTACTTCGAGCCAACGGGGGATTTCTGATATCCATCTTCACGATCGCGAAACGGGATTAAATCTCAATTTAACGAAGAATTTACAAGCAGAAGTACGCCGTCCGAATATTAGTGCAGATGGGGCAGCGATCGCTTTTGAAGCCAATCGTAACGGACAATGGGATATTTTAATCTACGATCGGTTCGGGAAAGCGATCGATTAAATGTATAACGTTTATTTAACGTTCCCCAATCGCGATCGCTAACCCATCTTTTCTTCTGCCAATCTAGCGTAAAACCGCTACAGCAGGCTCAATTTTTTGCAATTTCTCCAGTTCGCTTAATGCTTCTTGACGCGCCCAGCGATCGGCAGCGATGATATCATCTAAACTGGGGGTTTGCGTATTTTGAGATTGGAAGCGATCGCAAACTTTTTCGATTAATTTGGGAATATCTAAAAAGCCGATTTTCTCTTCCAAAAATAGGGCGACTACTTGTTCGTTAGCAGCATTTAAAACGGCTGGCATTGCTCCACCTGCGCGTCCGGCAGCATAAGCCAAATCCATGCAAGGATATTTTTGGCGATCGGGGGCGCG
Organism: Cyanobacteria bacterium P01_E01_bin.42; assembly: GCA_039194995.1. Lineage (GTDB taxonomy): Bacteria > Cyanobacteriota > Cyanobacteriia > Cyanobacteriales > Spirulinaceae > CCY15215. Next base: position 31,164 of record JBCCVR010000003.1, read on the forward strand.
GAAAGTCAAACTTCCCAATTTTACTAAATCTAAAGGCTCCCAATTCGTCGGAATTCGTTCTGGATAAGAGAGGGCGTATAACAAGGGCAAACGCATATCTGCCCAGCCCAATTGCGCCAAAACCGATGTATCTTGAACTTCAATTAATGAGTGAATAATACTTTGGGGATGAATGACAATTTCAATTTTGTCGTAGTCCACACCAAACAAGTAATGCGCCTCAATTACCTCTAAACCTTTATTCATTAAAGTCGCCGAATCAATGGTGATTTTTCGTCCCATCGTCCAGTTAGGATGTTTCAACGCATCGGCAACTTTAACTTGCGCCAATTGTTCTGCAGGTAAATCGCGAAATGCGCCCCCAGAAGCTGTTAAAATAATCTTGCGCAGTCCGCCTTCGGGAACACCTTGCAAGCATTGAAAAATCGCCGAATGTTCCGAGTCTGCGGGTAATAGTTTGACCCCGTGTTTTTGCACCAAAGGCAAGACGACGGGACCCCCTGCAATCAATGTTTCTTTATTGGCTAAAGCGATATCTTTTCCGGCTTCAATTGCGGCTAAAGTGGGTAAAAGTCCCGCACAACCAACAATTCCCGTAACGACGCTTTCTGAGTCCCCATAACGGGCAACTTCTACGACTCCTTCTTCTCCGGCCAATAAAATGGGAGAATAGTCAAGGGAAGAAAGCGCTTCTTTGAGTTCGGGAAATTTCGTTTCATCCCGAATGGCAATAATTTCCGGTTTAAATTGGCGAACCTGTTCTGCTAATAATTCTACATTTCGCCCAGCAGCCAATCCTACCACCCGAAACCGATCCGGGTATTGTTGCGCGATATCGAGGGTTTGCGTGCCGATAGAACCCGTCGATCCGAGAATTGCGATCGCTTTCACAAGCCTTCTCCCTTAACTAAACTTAATACTTTGGAAATTTTTGTTAAGTTCAGTCTATCAGGGAATATACACCTGTAGGGACGTAGCCAGCTACGTCCCTACGGAGAAAAAATATGTTTAGAAAATGAGTGGAGCCGAGCAGAGTTGAACTGCTGTCCAGACTGGGTATTTACTTTATGTTCGTTCACAGGTTTAGCTTCGATGACCCTAGAAGCGGGGAGCGTTCCTTATCCCGAACGCTAGGATTCTCCAGTAAAGTCTTAGCTTAGCAAATGACTGAAGGCATTTGAAAAGGGCATCCGTTGGGGTTAGATCTGCAATCCTTAACGGAGTCAAATTACAGATGCTCGAAACCTTGTGTTAGGTTTGGATTAAGCAGCGACAGGCGCAGCTTTACGAGCGAAAGGAACGATGTTGTTCGCAGTTACTATTTGTTTGAGCCTTTGATTTACGAGAGGAGACTCACTCTCGACCTGCATCGCAGTTCAGCTTTCGCCAACCTGTCGAAACCGTTGCGGCCCCGTGTTACTCTATTATAGCTAAAATTTGATTTTTGGGGAGCGGCGGGAGCAAAGGAAGCGGGAGAAGCGTCGGGAGCGGGGGAAGAATTGGGAAGAGATTGAAAGTCTATAACTATTTGTGTTCTGTTGTTCGCTATCCTTGCTTATTTTTTATTGCTATGGCTTTCTCAATTGATCCTCGAACAATTTACGATTTATTGATCGAAAAAAGTGCCGGACAAACTCCGATTCAAGAAATTATTATTGGCTTGACTTGGACGCTTTGCCAAGCGGATGGGATGGGGTTGTGCATGAGTCCAGCGATTCCCACTCGTACTCTCCCTTGGTCGGGTACTTTGGTCGATCGCCCGATCGCAGAAATTGCCCCTTGGGTTCGCAGTTGGGAACCCTATCCTGCAACGGTGGGAATGGCAGTTATTAATGCAGCCATTAACGCCCATTCTACACTTCTCGAAAAGGCAACACCGATCGCATTAGCAGGGTCTTCTAATTTGGCAGTTTTCGAGCATTTTTTGCCCTTAATTCGCGGGAAAAAAGTCGCCGTTATCGGTCGCTATCCCGGACTCAATCGCTATGAAAGCGAACTGGAAATGACGGTGATCGAACGCCAACCGCGCGATCGCGATCTCCCCGATCCCGCTTGCGAGTATATTTTACCGGAATCCGATTGGGTCTTTTTAACGGGAACTTCGCTGGTTAATAAAACCTTTCCCCGCTTAGTGGAATTATCCCAAAATGCGCGTCTGGTTTTAATGGGACCGACCGTTCCTTGGCTATCTGAATTTGCCGAAATGGGAGTTAATTATTTAGCAGGTGTAACCGTATTCAACCCCAAAGCATTACGCCAAACTGTTGCCGAAGGAGGGGGAGTGAGAATTTTTGAAACGGGGGTACAATATCGGGTTTTAGAATTAGGCAAATAAAATGATTCACGCAATATTTAACTTTTTTTCAATGTCTCCCAAAGTGACCATTTTTGAATTGATAATTTTGAATTTTGAATTGTTCTGACGCGATCGCCCGTCAATTGCTCAGAATAAATAAGCGCTGGGAAAATAGCATTCTTGCTCGTTCAACTTCGAGAGAACATTCTTTCAGCACTTCTCCTAATGTTTTTTGAGATTGCAAGTTCGTTTCACAGATTTGCAAAAAAGTCAAGTCCTCGTCAGATAAATTTGTTAATTCGTAATCGGCATTAAACAGGGTTTGACCCGGCCAGCCATGAATACAAGGATGTAGTTCGGGAATGCCTGAAAGAAACGTTTCTTCCTTCGACCAATCAACTTTTTCAAGCGGGGGACGACCCAAGAAAAATTCATAATGGGTGATATTTTTCGGGTCGAGAAGTTCCACGAGACGATAGCGATCGCGTTCCGATAATTGATTCGCCCTCGCCATTAAATCGGGAGAATTACCCAATAATCGCTCTAACTGCCAAAATTTCGGATTGGAGAAACCAATAAATTCTAAACCTGAAGCATCAATAAACTCAAATAGAGTATTAATATTGTAATCAACTTCCTGCGGGTGAACGTACATATCGGCAAAACTTTCATCCTTATGATTTTCCATCGACCAGCGCGTTTTTTCTCGCTGAACCAACGCATTATCTTCAGGAAGAGAGGAAAAAATATCGCGCCCAACTTTTACCCCATCGGTATAATCTCCTCGCTTTTCACCTTGTAGCAGTGCGATCGCTTCTTGCATTAAGCGAATTTCCCAGCGTCCCAATTCCGCATAAACAAAGATATGAAATAAGCCCCCCGGTGCTAACTTTTTAGCAAGGGTTTGAATGCCTTTTATCGGGTCGGGTAAATGATGCAAAACTCCAACAGAATTAATGAGGTCAAATTCTCCGGGAATTTCTTCTACATCGTAGAGACTGAGATGATGAAATTCGACCCGATCCGCACCAGAGCGATCGCACCGCTCTTTTGCCACTTTCAACGCCCCAGAACTGAGATCTACCGCCACGACTTGTGCTTCTTTGTTCAAGTGTACCAAATATTCCGTCCCTACCCCCGTCCCGCATCCCGCATCGAGAATGCGAATATCTTGACGGGTTGGTTTTCGTCCGGTACAGAAACTATAGGCAGCAGTCCAATTCCAACGCCAATTAAAGCCCGGTGGGGGTTCGTCGGACATGGCATCCGGGGGAAAGGGATAGGTATCGTAAAGTTTTTCGACAGCGTTGCTAACAGTGCGATCGTCTGGCATGGGATACGGGCAAAATTTACGAGTGTAGTAATTCTTATATCATTGCAGGGCTTGCTTGAAGCATTTCTTTATAATTCTCAACGAGAAAATCTGGTTTTCAGACTTTGTTAAATTATTTTTGTATGCGCTAATGTCTCATTTGTGGTATTTTTGAAAAAAATAGTTCTTGAATTGAATAGTTTTATATGACAAAGTCTGTTCTCTCAATCTTTTTTGGTATTTGTTTACAATTAGTCTATACTTCCGTGGCTCAAGCATCATCGGTGGCTGAACGTTCTATCTGTCGTCAAGATGGAGAATATGTAGTCTTCGCCAAACACTCAATCATGGGAGGCTCTTTAGGACAAGAGGGGAGTTTAGCAGACAGAAGCAATTTCCAAAGAGTACACGAGCATATTTTCTTTTGTGATACTGGAAGAATTACTGAAAACGTCGGATTTGGTCCGAGAAATGGTGGACCTGTTGATGAAGGTGTCTTATTTAGCTATTCTCAGGAAGCAATATTATCAGGTAGAGAATCTAATGGTGGGCGTGTGGATAATTTTGTCCCTGTTGATGATGAGAAATATAGCTCAGATATAATTAGAGGAATTTTGGGAGAGATTTCAAACTCCTCCGCTAATAGTTGCAATGTGGTACCAGAAGGTCAATATAGTCAATACAATATTATAACAAATAACTGTCAGGATTTTGCTGCTACAGTAAGAAGAGTGTACTGGCAGCATATGTTCTCTGGAACTTGGATTGCAGAAGGTTATCAATGCCCTTTTGGAGCCTATCATACGGAGGTCATAAGTATACAACTTAATGGGAGTTCGCTTATTGCAACTAAATTAGATAGTGGTGGAGACAGATGTGTTCCTACTGGATCTCGTACTTTTACAGGATTAATTTCTAATAATATTTCCAAGGGGGATTCTTTTTCAATTACTGTTGTTGTAGGGTCTCCGAATGCTCCTGCCAGTGGAACAGCGCTAGGACAGTTAACGATTGTTGATGCAAATACTTTGTATCTGGGAAGCTCCACTAGAGACGGCATAACACTTCGACGTGATGAAGGTCGCTAATATCGCGTAGGATACATTGGCAACATACGAGTGCAAAATTCTTGGAAAGCGATCGCACAAATTCATCATGCAATCTCAGCGATCGCATTTCCTCTAAAAACATTCTTGCACCGAGATCGCGCAATCGGGAAAAGCAAGAAGACTGGTAGACTGTTGACCTCGTAAAATAAGCTGACTTTGATAACCATTGGGTTGAGGATCTCGAAAAATATGAAGCTGCTGTAAGGTAATATTAAAAACCCAATATTCAACGATCCCGGCTGCCGCATAGAGATCGGCTTTCATGCCTAGATCGCGATTAATTGTGGTATCTGCAATTTCAACAAGTAAATAAACTTCATCGGGAATAGGATGGCGATCGCCATAGAAGTTGCGATCTGGACGAACTACGGCAATATCCGGCTCGGGTTCTGAGTAAGTATCGAGTTGAATGGGATCTTGAAGCCGTACCAAAACGAGATCGCCCAAACGATGTTCTAGGAGTTTTTCGATACGCTTGCATAATGAACTATGAGCAGGACCTTTGGGCATTTTCTGAATAATCTGTCCGGCAATCAATTCTACCCGTTCATCTGCTCCCAGAATCCCAATTTCAGCCATGCGGTGATAATCCGCAGTAGAGATAAGCCGAAGATTGACGGGGGAAAGAGTTGTGCCAACCATAATTGGGATGTGAATTGCAAGATGATGATTTATTGTAGCAAATAACCGCGATCGCTCGTCGCATTGTTAAAATAGGCTATTCTCGACCCGATTATGAGAGGAATCTATGAGTGATTCAAAAATTGCCTTTACCACTATCTGTCTCCTGTTTTTCATGCTCTGGATGCCCCTCGGACAGCAAGATTTTCTGATAGACAATTGGATGAAAATCGGCACTTATGTTGCTCCATTTTTGCTCTTTTTGTTTTTTTCATCTAGACAAGAAGCGGAAAATCCAACTTTTTTTGATGGGAAATCGATCGCACTACTCATGTTAATTGCTTATTTTATTCATCAATATGAAGAGCATTGGCTCGACCTTTATGGCAACTATTATGCTTTTTTCACCTCAACCAATGAGTTACTACGGGATGTACTCGGAATTGAAAACAATGATATTGTAATATTGACGCGAGAAGCTATTTTTGCAATCAATACTTCCCTCGTATGGTTGGTTGGTGCGATCGCAATTTGGCGCAGTCCGAAGCACTTTTTCCCAACGATTGCAATGGCGGGTATTATTCTCGTTAATGCAATGACGCATATTATCGCTGGTTTATTCAAACAATCATATAATCCCGGTTTACTGACAGCAGTTGTAATTTTTATCCCTTTCGGACTCATCTTTTTAAGAAAAGCACTTTTAAGAACGGTATCCTCAGCAAAAATTCAAGTTTTTGTCGGCATACTCTGGGCGATTATCGGTCATTTAATTATGGTAGGCGGGCTTATCGCTGCGAACTGGTTGATGCTATTTCCTGAATATGTTTATTTCATCGCGTTGGCAATTTGGTCGGTACTGCCGCTATTTTTATTCGCGTCACCTAACCATTCAGTATAGCCGAATGAGGATATCTCAGATAATTCTAACTAGGGCAGTTACTCGATTATTAATTCGTAGTTAACGTTTTAAAAAGATGAGAAAGCGATCGCCGCTCTCAAAAGGGCAGCCAGAGCGCGATCGGATTGGGAATATTCACGGATTTACTGAATCGTTAATTTTAATTCCCACTCCTCCAATCGACCGCGATCGCTCTCGACAAAATCGGTAATTTTTAACTGCCACGTTCCGGTACAAGGACGATTTTTCAGTTTCTTGAATAAGGGGGTCGTCTGCACAGAATAGGTTTTCTGTAAAACCGTTTGCGAACCTAACGTACGATTTTGCAATAAAATTTCCTCCCCTGTGGGCGCAAGCAAACTGACTTCAATATCTCCCAAAAATCCGTGGTTCAAATCGACCCTCACTTGGAGGTCTTGAACGTTGCCCGTTTCTCGAATGCTAATCTTGCTGGTTACGCCTCGGGAATTATTATCGGAGATCGTGACATTCCTCGTATTTTTCTCTCGCAGGGTGCGGGGAATGCCGCCGCCAGCACCCGATCCCGACCCAGAACCGGAACCGGAATCCGAGCCGGAGCCAGAACCCGAATTCGAACCGGGCGATCGCCGTTTTGCCTCTTGTACTGCCTTATACGCATTCACCTTGCCATAACCGAACCATTGGGAATGACCGTTGCGATCGTAGGTGCCTAACTGCAATCCTAATTGGGGATCGCGATCGCGATCGACGATCTTATCCGCCGTCTGTTGCAATATCTGTTTCACCTCCCGCGCCGTCAAATCCGGATTTGCCGACAGAACCAGACCCGCAACCCCGGCAACCACCGGACAAGCACTCGATGTCCCGCCAAAATCCCGCGTAAAATTCCCCGGATCGTAGCCGAGATTGCCCATAATATCCGTGGTGAAAATCCCCAACCCCGGCAAATAGGTGCGCAAGGGGGGCGCGGTTTGAATAAAGCCCGTTTGTTGAAACCACATCCCTGGCGGTGCATTATTACTGGGGGCGCAGACGGAAATATGTTTCCCCCAATTGCTGTAAGCGGACTTTTTCCCCAAACTGCTGCAAGCGGAAACGGTAATGACATCGGGATGCGCCGCAAACCCGCTCAACCATTCCGTCGGACCGTTCAATAAGTTGCCCTGCCAGCCCCGTTCATAGACCGTTCCCTGTACCGGACGATTGGCGTTTCCCGCCGCAAAGACGATGACGCAACCCTTGCCCCCGCGCCCGCGAGTTGCTGCGCGAGTAATCGCCGCTTTTTGCCGCATGGACAGAGGGAAATAGACCGTCGCCGCCCCCCAACTGCAAGACATGACGCTTGCTCCCTTCTGCACGACCCAATCAAACAATTGTTCGATGGAATTATCGTCTAAATAGCCTGTCGTCCGCAGGGGCATGAGGGCGCAACCGGAAGCCACCCCCACGACCCCCTGACCGTTTTCTTCCGCCACTGCCACCCCCGCACAAGCAGTACCGTGGCTTTCTTGGGTGTTATCGGGTTGGGGGGAAAAATCGCGATTTTTGAAGTCTCGCGGGGAGACAATTTTTCCCCGCCCTTGAAAATCCGGATGGCGAGTGTCGATCGCATCATCTGCCACTGCTACCACCACCGATCGCGATCCGCGAGTAATATCCCATGCTTTCTCTGCATCCACGTGAGAATTGCCCGAAAGTTGGTTTCCCGGTTGGTGGTGGAGATACCATTGCTGGCGATAAAACTCATCCCTCGGTGTATAAAAGGACTCTCCTCGCACGAGAATATTGGCTTCCGCGAGAAGAATGCGATCGCTGGCTGCGAGGCGATTGGCTAATTTAATTGGATTCTCTTGGGATTGGGGGGTGAGGCGATAAATAAAGGTATCGTCAATGCCATCGAGTGCTTGGATAAACTGCAAATTAAAGAGATCGGCGATCGCCTCTCGTTCTTCCGCCGTCACATCATCCAAAAACTGGATTGTTAATTCATCGGTTAGATAAACGAGAGTTTCGGGGTTTTTTTCCAACTGATAGACATGACTGGCAAAAGCCACCAAATCCAACCGCCGCGCCATTGACATCACCCGTTCGAGGGCATCGGCTTCGACTAAGATTTCAATTAACTGGCTTTCCGGTAGGGCATTGTAGCGCAATAGCCCCAACTCGGGCGGAATTTCCACATCGGGGGAGACGAGGCGCAGGGTCAAGCGATCGCCCACTTTTAACAAATTCAATTCTTCTCCGCCCCGTTGTAAGATCGAGCCGACTCGATTTGCTGGAACGTCGAGCTTGTTAAATGCCTCGTTATCTGCCATAGGTTGCCCCCTCTGTAGAATGTCGTTTTCGCGCGATCGATGGTAATATTGCTCAATGTTTGCTTAATATTTAGTTATATCAATCGCGGCTTGTGCCCTCTGGATGACTCTATGCTATTCTCTCATATCCGCTTTTCTCCCCGTCAGCGCTTGAAGTTATTGAGTGTTTGTTTATTATGCCTCGCACCGATCGCATTTTGGAGCGAACCCGTCCGAGGGCAAATCCCCGTTGAAACTTTTGAGGAATCTGAAGATCCGGCTTTTATTACCGAGGACGCTCCCCCCTTTCCCCAGAGCAGTAGTTTGCTCAGTTTACCGGGAGGTCTGCGCCTGCTAGAAGAAGCCAGTTTTGCCGTTAATTCGGAGAATTACGGATTGGCTTCCCAAAAATTGCAAGAAGCACGACAAGTCTTTAATCAACTCTCCAATTTTTACCAGCAATTGGCAGGCAGTTTTTCGGGCATTGATAGCAGTATCGCCGAACAACAGCGCAGACAAGCTCTAGAGACCGCACAACTTCGCGATCGCGCCACCTATCAATTGGCTCTAGTCCATCGGGCGCAAAATCAACCAGAATTATCAGTGCCTTTGTTGGTTCAGATCGTGCGATCGCAAAACCCCACGACAGATTTAGGCAAACGCGCTTACGATCAACTGGCAGAGTTGGGGTTTGAGGAAACTCAAAACACTGCCGAAGATTTTCGCCCCTTGCAACAACCCGGTAGCATCCTCAGCATAGCAGGCGGAAAGCGTTTTATTGAAGAAGCAGAAACCGCCGTAGAGACTCAAAATTACGATCTTGCCGTCCAGAAACTCCAAGAAGCACGGCAAATTTTCAACCAGCTTTCGAATTTCTATCAACAATTGGCGGGCAGTTTTGCCGGAATCAACAGCCGCACGGCAGAGGCACAACGGGTCTACGCTTTGGAAGCCGCCCAGTTGCGGGATGATGCGACCTATCAATTGGCTTTAGTGCATCGGGCGCAAAATCAGCCGGAATTGTCCGTACCTTTGTTAGTGCAGATCGTGCGTTCTCAAAACCCCACGACCAATTTAGGACGACGTGCTTACCAACAGCTTTTAGAACTGGGCTTTGTCAATACCCCCTTCCCCAGTTCCAGTGAAAATACCAGCAGTAATTAATCTGCGATGGTTATCCGTTACCAATTATCTATCTGTAGAGGGATTCCTTTGGTGGGGTGGCATGATTCTAGGAAGACTCGATAAAATACGATCGCTATCAATGTGATTATGGGAGGTTTGATGGTTAGCCTAGCTGCGGTTGAGAATACCATTAAAGAACATTTGCCCGATGCTCGGGTGAAAGTCGAGGACTTGACGGGAGGTGGCGATCACCTACAAGCAACGGTAATTTCAGAATTGTTTACCGGGAAAACGCGAGTCAAACAACACCAATTGGTTTACGGTGCCTTGAAAGCGGAACTTGCATCAGAAGCCATTCACGCTCTTGCCCTCAAAACCTACACTCCCGAAACATGGGAAGCAACAGGGCAATCTTTGTAGTTTGCCCTAAAAATACTTTTCGATATCTTTAATTCACCCCAAAACCTTAAGGAGTTATCTATGACACCCGAACTCACCCCCGAACTGAAAGAGCGCATTACCGAAATCATTAAAAAGGACAAAATTGTTGTCTTTATGAAAGGGTCGAAATTAATGCCCCAATGCGGTTTTTCTAACAATGTCGTGCAGATTTTCAATACCCTCGGCAAACCCTACAGCACCTTTGATGTGCTTCAGGATAATGAAATTCGTCAAGGGATTAAACAATATTCTGATTGGGGTACGATTCCGCAAATCTATATCAATGGGGAATTCGTAGGCGGCTCCGATATTGCGATCGAACTTTACCAAAATGGCGAACTTCAACAAATGGTTGAGGTTGCTTTAGCTTCTTAGCGATTGGGTTGGATAAGGAGTAGTAAAGAGTAATCAAACGATTGATTACTCTTTACCCATTACCCCCTCAATAATAATCTGCCTCAACTTCAGGCTGAGGCAGAGCTAATTCAAAATTGGAAGGGTCTCGCAGAAAACGAAAGGCTTCTTCTTCTAAACGATGGATGAGATAAGGTTCAAGTGCATTACTGTGACGAAGGGCGGCAATATACCCATCCATATAAATTTGTAATTCGCTGAAGCGATTTCCTCTTTGCCAAGATTCCACCAAAGCATCGGTCAGTCTTTGGTAGTAACGAATGCACAGTGCGTCGGTTAGCATAATCTTAAGTTGAATTCGACAAGGAGCTTGTTGTAGAAGGTGTTTAAAGAGGGTGCTTATAGAAGGTGGAAGCTATACAAACTATAGGGATCCGAGCAAACTAAAGATTGCACCAACAACTATCTTTGAAAACGGGGATTTAATTAATTTATGGCTTTATACTTTGTAGTCTATCTCAAATTTCGCGTTTCTGCCCTAGCTTTCAGGGAAATCGCCGCAAAATCAACGAAATTTGCTAGAGTATCAAAGATAACAACAATTTAATGTTAATTTTGGTAAAGTCACCTGCATAACTTGCGAGGGGAATAAAGCTAAGGTGGGTTCGATTCAAATTTTAATTATCCAAGGGAATCCTCACTTGCGATCGCTATTGGGATGGCATTTACAGCAAGCTGGCTATCTTTGTCAGCAGGCTGATACGCTCGATCGCGCGCGAGGGATTTTGATGCGCCGCCAGCCTCCCCTCGTCGTTCTCGATTCGGACTTACCCGATGGGGATGGGATTGAGTTATGTCGTTGGCTATATCAACAAAAACAATCTCTCGTTTTAGTATTGTCAGCGCGAACGAATCAAAGTGATGTGGTCGCAGCACTAGAAGCAGGGGCAGACGATTATCTGAAAAAGCCTTTTGGGATGCAAGAATTTTTAGCACGGGTAGAAGCACTGTTGCGTCGCTTGCGAGTCACGAGTGCCCCACTGTATTTGAACTACGGGGATTTAAGGATCGATTTGGTACAGCGTCGAGTTCGCCTGCAAGGTACTTATATCGATCTAACACCCCAAGAATTTAGCTTACTTTACGTCCTTGCGCAGGCAGAGGGATCTCCTTTAAGTCGCTCGGAGTTACTTAACCGCGCTTGGCCCGATGCGATCGATAATCCCCGCACTATTGATACCCATGTTTTATCTCTACGAAAAAAATTAGATACCGAACCCGAGCGACCGAGTTTAATCCAAACCGTGCGCAATGTCGGTTATCGTTTCAATCCCGAGGCTCTCGAAAGTCGGAACGGGAATGGGATGCCTTCTCCCGAAGCACTGCAACGATTGGAAGCCAGTCCGAAGGTGGCGATCGCATCGAATAAATAAAGACTCATAAATTTAGAGTCGAGAGTTCAGTGTAGGGTATAGGGTGGAGACATTGAGATTCATGCCCTATTCCCCATGAGGAGATGTAACCTTGCAAAGAACCATTGCGGAAATTAACGATAAAATTCGTGCCTCGAAAGCGGTGGTTTGGACGGTAGAAGAACTCAAACATCGCGTCAAAGATGGGGGAATCTCTCGGGTTGCGAAAATGGTAGATGTCATTACCACGGGGACTTTTGAGCCGATGGAGTCTACCAGTGCTATTCTCAATCTCGGTCACACGGATCCGCCGATCAAAATTCGTCAGTGTTGGTTGGATGGCGTTCCGGCTTATGCGGGTTTGGGAGCGGTAGATTTATATTTGGGATCGACGATGATGGCGGATTATGGAGAAGGAGAAACGGAACGCACGACGGGAAATCCCGCACCCACGAGAGGAGGCGGTCACGTTATCGAGGATCTGATTGCGGGAAAATCCATACATTTGCGAGCGACAGGACAGGTGACGGATTGCTATCCCCGAGCCTCTTGGGAAAGTACGATTAGTAAAGATACGATCAATCAATTCTATCTCTTCAATCCCCGCAATCTCTATCAGAATTTTATCGTGGGGGTGAATGGTGGCGATCGCGTCCTTTATACCTATCTCGGTCCTCTACACCCGCAATTTAGCAATGCGGTTTATGCCAATCCGGGGGCGATTTCTCCCCTGTTTAACGATCCGGACTTGCAAACCATCGGCATCGGTACGAAGATTTTTTTAGGCGGTGGGGTGGGTTATATCACTTGGGAAGGGACTCAACATTTCCCCCTACAAAAACGTTTGGACAATCGCACCCCCATCGGACCTGCCAGCACGTTAGCCGCCATTGGGGATGCCAAGCAAATGAATTCCAAATGGGTGCGAGGGTGTTATTTCCAAAACTACGGCTCGGCGATCGTGTTGGGAATTGGTATCCCCATTCCCGTTCTCAATGAAGAAGTTATCGCTCGCTGTGGGGTGCGAGATGAGGAGATTATCGCCCCCATTGTCGATTTTTCCATCCCTCGGCGCGTGCGTCCCACCTTTGGTTCTGTGACCTATGCCCAACTCAAAAGCGGTCGCATTACCCTGCAAGGACAAACCGTCCGCACGGCTCCTCTCGCCAGTATTCGCTTGTCCCGTCAAGTCGCAGAAAAATTGAAACAATGGATCGAAACGGGGGGATTTACCCTCACGGAACCCGTTGCTCCCATTCCCAGCGATCGCGTTTTCCTGTCCCAAGATCCGGCGATTTCTTAGCACTACCGCACTGAAGTTACAATGACACGAGATTTGACCACTCTAAGCAACTCTGAATTAAAAAAATACATTAAAGTTCATCGCAATGATAATGAAGCATTCCATGAAGCTCTAAAGGTTTTGATAAGCCGCAGCAGCGGTCAAAAATATCCTGCTCCTTTTGAGATGCCAAAAGAAGAAGTTGAGGCTATTTTTAGAGACAAAATCAAACCTCTTGAAGAAGGAGTGTAGGGGTGGAGGTATCGGGTATCGTCGAGGCGGTTGGACGCACGGCAGTAGTTCGGAAGGTGATTCCAAGAACCGCTCCACAGATAGGTACAAAAGTTTTTGTTTGATGATTTCTGACATTCTGTAGACATAAGTCACACCTTGTCTCTACCAGATTTACAATACCCATTGGCATTGGCAAGTTTTGACTTTCCCCCTTTTCCAAAGTCAGGCATAATTGGAACAACGGATACAAATTGTAGAGAGCGAGTCGAAAACAGAATGAGCAAAAAGCGCGTCCTTTCGGGGGTTCAACCCACGGGCAGTTTACATTTGGGAAATTATTTAGGTGCTATTCGTAATTGGGTAGAGGCGCAGAAGGAATACGATAATTATTTTTGTGTGGTGGATCTGCACGCGATTACCGTTCCCCACGACCCGAAAAAATTAGCAGCAGATACCTATACGATCGCGGCGCTCTATTTGGCTTGCGGTATCGATTTGGAAGATTCAACTATTTTCGTTCAATCTCATATTCCCGCCCATAGCGAACTAACTTGGCTGCTCAACTGCATTACGCCTCTCAATTGGCTCGAGCGCATGATTCAATTCAAAGAAAAAGCCCTGAAACAGGGGGAAAATGTCAGCGTGGGTTTGCTCGATTATCCCGTGTTGATGGCGGCGGATATCTTGCTCTACGATGCGGATTTGGTGCCGGTGGGAGAAGATCAAAAACAGCATATCGAACTGACTCGGGATATTGTCATTCGCATCAATGACCAATTTGGCAAGAAGAAAAAACCCGTTCTCAAACTACCCGATCCTCTCATTCGCAAGGATGGGGCACGGATCATGAGTTTAACCGACGGGACCAAAAAGATGTCTAAGTCCGATCCCTCGGAAATGAGCCGCATCGAATTGTTAGATCCTCCCGACGCGATCGCCCGTAAAATCAAGCGTTGCAAGACAGATCCCCATAAAGGACTTGAATTCGACAACCCAGAGCGCCCGGAATGCAATAATCTGCTTGGTCTCTATATGCTCCTATCGGGCAAAACCAAGGAAACTGTTGCCGCAGAATGTCAAGATATGGGGTGGGGCAACTTTAAACCTTTGTTAACCGAAACTGCGATCGCCGCTCTCAAGCCCATTCAAGAAAAATATGACGATATTATGAGCGATCGCGATTATCTCGAAACAATCTTGCGCGAGGGACGCGAAAAGGCAGAAATAAGCGCAAATGAAGTTCTTGCACGAGTTAAATCTGCTTTAGGCTATTCCACCCCGCTTTGAGTTAAGACTCAAAACCCAACAACAAACAACAAATAACAAACAACAAACAACAAAAATGCCCTTTCGCCAAGCTGTTGAGAATAAAGAGTTTTTAGTTACAGCCGAAGTGATGCCCCCTAAAGGTGGGGATATTTCCCATACTCTCGATATGGCTCGGCTGCTTAAGGGAAGGGTTCACGCGGTTAATATCACCGATGGCAGTCGAGCGGTGTTAAGAATGTCTCCTCTGGCTGTCTCGGCAATTCTGGTGAGAGAAGGGATCGAGCCAATTTGTCAAATTGCCTGTCGCGATCGCAATGCGATCGGCTTGCAAGCGGATTTAATGGGCGCTCATGCTCTCGGGATTGGCAATATTTTGGCACTGACAGGCGATCCGATTAAAGTGGGGGATCACAAAAAATCGAGAAGTGTCTATGAGTTTGATTCGGTACGCTTGTTGAGGGCGATCGCGCAATTAAATCGCGGTTTCGATTTAAACGAGAAATCTTTGCCTAACAATGCGCTCGATTTGTTTGCAGGAGCAGCAGTGGATCCCCAATCAAAAAGTTGGTCGGGTTTGCAACGGCGTTTCGAGGGGAAATTGGAAGCAGGAGCGCAATTTTTTCAAAGTCAGTTGATTACGGATTTCGATCGCCTTGACAAGTTTATGCAGCAAATTGCCTCGGGAACGGATAAACCCGTCCTAGCGGGAATTTTTCTCCTCAAATCCGCTAAAAACGCCAAATTCATCAATCGCAATGTTCCGGGAGTTGAGATTCCCCAAGAAATGATAGATCGCCTTGCTGCTGCGGAGGAACCGTTAAAAGAAGGGGTCAAAATTGCCGCCGAACAGGTCAAACTCGCAAAAAATCTATGTCAAGGCGTTCACTTAATGGCAGTCAAAAAAGAGGAGCTAATCCCTGAGATTCTCGATCTTGCTGGAATTGCTCCGGTTGATTAAAATGGTAATTCAGCGAAATCAAGGAGATCGCGTCTTGTTGTTCTTGTAATCGTTATTTGAGTTTCATGGTTAGTTCTCTTTAATTTTCTTTTAATAAACTTCATCATGGCTGCCAATATCCACTAAAATGACTAAATCTTCTCCAGTTACTTCATCTTTGTCTAAAGCATAAATAATTCTGCAATCATAAGCAACCGAACAAGACCATAAATTTTCTAGTTCTCCTGTTAACTTATGAGATTTTAAAGAAGGAGTAAAAGGATCGTCTGCCAATAATTCTAAAGTGGCTAAGATTTTGTCTTGCAATTTTGGGTTTTTCTTAACCAATTTTTTAAATGCTCTTCTAAACCGACTTTCCGAGACTAAAATCATTCTTCTTCATCCTTGAGTAAATATGCTTTTATCTCTGCAAAATTTCCTCGTTTTGCCGTTCCATTTTCTACTGCTTTTAATGCTTCTCGTGCATTCTCAGCAATCTCAAAACGTCGTCTCTCAATCCTTCTTTTGCGAATTAAATCAAATAGATAGTCTTGGTCTTCAAGAGATAAACTCTCGATCGATTGGATAATTTCTTGGAAAGAAGAGATAGTCATGATTCATTACTCCTATTCTTAATCATTCAATTTTATCTTATACAGCGATCGCGTTTATTGTTCAAGCGAGATAATATTGTTTGGTATTGATAGGAAGTGCGATCGCATTGGTTTGGGATGATGCGATCGCTCATACTTTGCCTTAGAACAAGAGAACTAAAAACGCGAACCATTGAATCCGAATTGCAATACTTTCTTCACCTGCCTCTTTCATCTTCTTTAACAAAGGATTTATTTTTGTTAAAGCCATTAAGAGGCGAAACCAATTATCAAAGTATGCCTGAATAACACACACATTTTCGTTTTTGTATTGGTTCAAATCTAGCGCCTTATAGTCACCTTTACAAAAAGAATTGGTGGTACCTCCTGCGATATCCACTAAAATCATACGGATTTTTTCGCTGATATGCAAGTGTTGTTCTGTGACATAGATTGTAAGACAGCACATCTTGATCTGAATTTTCCAATCAGTAATCAAATGTAGAATCTTGTCTTGAATACGATTTACTGAACTTTGAATCTCCACCTTCCATTTAGAAAGCCAATGTGGAATCTGTTCCATTTTCTGGCCTGCATCGGCCAGCACTTTCCGCAACGATGGGACGCGATTTTTAGAGTTATAAAGCATATTTTTTACTTCATTCATTGAACGTATACCTTATTTTTGTCACCTTAATTTTATTTGTCAAGGCAAACAATCGCATCGAGAATTGCTATTATCATTATTGATTTTAATAAGGAGAAATAAAATACTAAAATCATTAAAAAACAAAAAAACAAAGAAAAATATCAGCTAAAGACAAAAAAAAGCATTATTGTTGTTGGTGCAATAAAAATATCAACAAAAGCCAAACCAATTGTTAAGTTTTATTACTTTTATTTCAGAAGTTAAGCTATAATCCAAAATATCTAAATTGCATAAAGTCTTGGAGATATGAACCAACAGAGTCCTGTGGAGAATGAGTTGCAACCTGAAAAGCAGGAAGCACTCATCCGTTTACGGCAAAAACTGAATGCAGAAGGTAAGTTGAGCGAAGAAGATCGATCCATACAAATGAGCTTACGACAGCTTGCTAGCTTATGGGAGTATCTCAGCAAAAAAGAAAAAAAACCCAATACAACTAAAGCAAGGAAGACCCTAGAATATTTTGAAAACTTAGGATATATTTCTGTGGAGCGTAGCCAAGGAGCAAGACCAAGTACAATTACATGGCTAAATAAGGAATTACCATTTGCTCCCAAAGCACTGAAAAGAGTTGTCCCTATTACACCTCACTATATCGATCGTTCTATAGATCGCTATTTGCTGGAAAAACTTCAAACTGAGACCAGAGATGAAAAAAGAGCCGAGTTAATTAAAATCAAAGGATCAAAAGGCTTAGGGAAAACTTCTCTATTAAAACAAATTTGTAATCAATTGCAACTCACACAAGCGGTTTGTTTTATTGACTTGAAAAACAGTACGTGTTTTCACGATCAAAAAATATTTGAAAATTTTGATACATTCTTACATACTTTTACCAGAGCACTTATTGAGGAATTAAAAGAATCTATTGCAGAAACTTCTCTAATAGATTTACAACAATATTGGCAGGAAGAACTCTTACCCGGTGAAAAATGTACGAATTATCTCAAAGAAAAAGTGTTTGCTAAAATCCATAGACCGAAAACGATGATTATTGCTCATTTAGATGAAATTTTGGGATATGAAGCAATTCAAGAACCATTTATCAAACTGATTCGAAATTGGCATGAAACCGAAATGAAATTTCCGAGACACGATCGACCGATTGTTTGGCCTTATATGGTTATTGCCTATTCTCATGGTGAATATGCCCGCTATGGGGTAGTTTATTCTGTCTTAGAAAATGTAGGAATCGAAAAAGAATTAACTGAGTTTACCAAAGAGGAAGTTATTCAATTAGCTAAAACTTACGATCTACAATGGGAGAAAAAACAAATACATCCTCTCTTTGAGCTTGTGGGAGGTCATCCACAATTACTTGAAATCGCCTTTCGTAAACTAGAAGAAGGAATATCTTTTCAAAATTTAATGCAAAGTACCACTCAAATCGATAGTCCCTTCCTTTGTCATTTATTAAAATTAGAAGAGTTTCTCAACGAAAAAAAGAGTAACAAAATCAAAGAATGCTTTAAGAAAATTTTAAAAAATGAAATACCTACCGATCGCATTTCCCAAATTCAGTTACTCAGAATGGGATTAATTACAGTCAACAAGGGAAAAATAGAAATCAGATGTCAGCTTTATAAACAATATTTTGAATCTTTAGGAGATGGAAATGAATCAAATGAGTAACTATTATTACGTTGATACTGGAACAGGAGCATTACCTCGCGAACATCCTTCTTATGTTGAACGAAATGCAGATCGAGAACTACAAGAAGGGATCGAGCGAGCTAGTAAAGACACTTATCGTGTGTTTTATGTGTTGGCTCCTAGACAAACAGGCAAATCAAGTTTAATGCGGAAAACATCTGATGTTTTAGTAGAGTGCAATATTTGTATTGAAGTGAACTTGCATCGAATGGCAGGGGATGATAATTCAGAAACTATATTTTATCGAACTTTATTAAACCGGATTTCCAAAGAGATTGATGAACAAATCCCAATACTAGACTGCAATGAAGCATTCAAGAATTTTTGGGATCGTTCTAAAAATCAAGATTCTCCTCGGGAAAAATTTGTTACCTTTCTCGAACAAAAACTTTTACCTTCTCTCAAAAAGAGATTGGTGATTTTTCTGGATGAAATCCAAGAGTTAGTATCACAAAACCTACAAAATGGATTTACTGTACTCATGAAATCTATCAGCGAGAATGAGCGCTTGGGAAATTTGGTAATTATCCTTTTAGGAGTTGCTCAACCCGCAGATCTAAGTACGGATACAAATTTAATTCTTAATACATCTAAGTTAATCGAATTAACTTATTTTGATAAAAAAAACTGCATACCACTCTTACCGGGATTGCAAGAAATTAGTAATAACGCAGATATGGTATTGAGTTATATTTTAGAGTGGACAGAAGGGCATCCCTTTTTAACGCAAGTAGTCTGTAATCAAGTTGCCCAAAAGTTGCAAGAGAAGCCAGAGAAGCCAAACAGACAAAGAAGAACAATTGATCGCATTGTTGATAAAGAAATTATTAAAGTTTGGAGATACAAAGATCCCCAATACCATTTCTCGCTGATTGATCGCTGGTTTACGAGATTTCCCCAAAATCCACAAGAAAGAGACAAACGATTGCAAACTTTGCTAGAGTATAAAAAAATACTCGAAGCTAAACAACCTTTGCTGTTTAATGCCGCAAAGAATCCAGAACAAATCAACTATCGTTTAACGCTAATGAGTCTTGGTATAGTCAGAAAGGTTAATCAATATCTGAAAGTTGCCAACTCAATTTATCGGCAGATTTTTGATTTGGACTGGATTGATGAAACCACTCAAGTAATTCAGGAGGATGTTATGGATTACAGTGAAAAAATTTACAATCGTTCTGTATTTATGCTGATTGATGCCAGTGCATCAATGAAGGAAAAAGACGCAGAAACAGAAGATATGGAACGTTTTGATTATATTAGAGAAACAATTGTGGGAGATGCTCGTGCTATTCTCGATCTCGCAAGCGATTCGGGAGCAAAAATATGCGATACGATAACAGGTTATTTTTTCAATGTCCCTCGTTTTAAAGAAGAATTCAAGTTTGAGTTATACCCTCAATCTTCAAAACAAGGTATTAAGCGTGCATTTAAAGAAATTCGACCCCAAGGAGGGACAGCAATCAATAACACTTTAGAAGCTGTAATTCAACAATGTTTGGATGACAAAAGAAGACATGGAAAAGATGCTTTCATTATTATATATACTGATGGCGAATTTTCTAATTCAAAGAAATTTGAAGAATTGATTTGTTCTACTTGTCAACAACTGGAAAATCAAGATGATATCAAAATCATTATTTTGGGTTATGGTAGCGATATTTTAGAGAAACCAACACTGGAATTTTATTTAGATATTGATTTTAATAATAGGAGTCATCCTAACAAAAATGGAGAACCCTGTAATATTTTTGAATTTGACTTGGGCAATGAACGTCCAGAGGATATTCTTGAACTTCTTGATCGCCAACTTCGTGCCGATCCGAATCGCAAAAATGCTGTTCCTGATTGGGTAAATAAATACATTCCTGAATGGAAGGAAAAAGCAAAACAAAAGGGTTGGCTTACTTGATCAATTGACTTTGTAGCTAATTACTGAATACTGTCATGTGATCGCTCATTCCTTAAAATTAGGAGGATGTTCGTTAAGAGATCGTAATGCTTTTTGCTAATTGACAATCCTCACTGAAGAAGAACTCCCGCAACTGTGGATTCTTACTCCCTCTGCAAGCGATCGCCTGCTGGATAGCTTCGGTTTCGCCCGCAAGGACAAATGGGAACAGGGAATTTATTTTCTCCCAGAAGCACAAAAAACCGCCCTCATCGCCATCAACCGCCTTTCTGAAACCCCGGAAACCCTCTGGTTGAGAATATTGGGCAAAGGTAAACTCCAAGAACGCGCTATCCTAGAACTAATCGCACTCAAACGGGAAAACCCCCTGCGAATTCACGCCCTAGAACAAGTAGCGATTTGGCGAGTCAATTTGCAGATGCAAGCAAATCCAACCACAGAACAACAGGAGTTAATGATGGCACTCCCACCCGCTTATCTTCAATGGCGCGAAGAAGCCGTGCGACAAGGACAACGGATGATGTTAGAAAGCGTGGTAGCAGTTCGCTTTGGCTCCGTTGATGAAGAACTCGCCAAGACAATCGATCGCCTCTTAGAACTTCCCTCTCAAGAAGCAGTTTCCCTCGTCCTGCAATGCACTCGCGAAGAATTATTAGAACGATTAACCGATCGCTGAATTATTCCGATTGCCAAATTCGCAGGGTGTCATCGCTACTGCCGCTCACTAACATAAATCCTTTGAGACCATTACCGTAACTTCCGCGAGCGAATTCGAGAGAGGTTACGGCGGCGGAATGTCCTCGCAATTCTAATAATTCCTTGCCCGTTGACAAATTCCAGAGACCGATCGCCCCATCCCAGCCCCCACTGGCCAGTAATTTGCCATTAGGACTCGCGGCAAGGCTGTAAACTCCCCCAGAATGAGCGCGAAAGGTCTTAATCGATCGCCCGGTCTCCACATTCCAAAAAGCGATCGTCCCATCTTCTCCCCCACTCATGAGGGTTTGTCCGTCTGGGGAAAAAGCAAGGGTGCGGATACTGCCATGATGGCCGATCGCGGTATGGATATTTTCTCCGGTTGGCAGTCTCCAAAATTTAATCGTTTTATCATCGCTACCACTGGCGAGAATGTCCCCCGTAGGGCTAACAGCGAGGCTTTTAACCCCTGTAAACCAGTCGGAATGACCCCGCAGAGTTAAAACCTCCTGACGGGTGGCTAACTGCCAAATTTTCACGGTTTTATCGTCGGCACCGCTAAAAAGAAATTGCCCGTCGGGACTAAAGGCGATCGCTTTCACGGCTCCCGAATGTCCCGAAAGCGTCCCGGTTTCCCGACCCGTCGCCAACTGCCAGAGTTTGATGGTTTTGTCTGCCCCTCCACTAGCCATCAGTTGACCGTCTGGGGCGATCGCAAGGGTTTTGATGCCCATAAAACCATTTTTTTCCGGCTGTCCGAGGGTGCGAATTTCTTGACCCGTGGGCAGTTGCCAGAGAACAATCGTGTTATCGTCGCTCCCACTGGCGAGGATCTGACCGTTGCGACCGATCGCCACAGCATTCACACCGCTTCGATGTCCCGTTAAGATGCGAATGCACTGCCAATTGTAAGGTTCGGAGGGATCTTTGACGATCGCCGTCCCCGGTGTGGCAGCAATGGGACTGGCTTTGGGTTTGGCGGGGACGACGGTGGGGGGAGGGGGTGCGGATTCTTTGAAACGGGCGATCGCGGCTTTTAAATCTTCCAGTTGTTTCTCAATTTTCGGGTCTGGTTCTCGGGCGATGGATTTCACCTGCTCGAGTTGAACTTTGAGGGGTTCTACCAGTTGATAGGCCTGAGAGCGAGCGGTTTCGTTGTACTGTTGCACCAACTGACGCAATTGTACGATTTCTTGCTCGGTTTGAGGATTGAGATTTTCGATGCGCTTGTCAATGTCTGCGACTTGTCCTTTCAACGGTTCGAGGGACTCGCGAACTTGTGTGATAGTCTGTTGCAATTCGCCAATTTGAGCGAGGGTTTCTGGTTCGGCTTTCCCGGCCATGACCTCCAAATCTCCCAAATGTCCCTTGATGCGTTCAAAGTAGTTATCGATTTGCTCGAATGCCGTTTCGGTGCTTTGTTGTTGCGCTTCTTTCAACTCCCGCATTTGTTGTTGGGTGCGGGTGTCGAGTTGCTGAGATTGGATGCGGAGGCGTTCGACTTGAGCTTTGAGAGGGTTGAGACTTTTATGAAATTCGGCGACGGTTTCTTTAAATTTAGCGGTATTCTCTTGGGTTTGCCCTTGAGTTGATCGCGTTAAGGCTTCGAGTTCTGCCAACTGCTCCTCTATCGGTTCGATCAATTGGTTAAAATGGGTGACTCCGGTAAGCTGCTGCTGTTGGGAGAGGCGATGGATGCGCCGTCGGTTGTCCATATTAATACCCACCGTCAGGGTGAGGGGAACGGCTGCATAGGCAATTTGTTGGGTAGCGATCGCCGCGATCGCGCCCACCACAGAGCCAGCTAGGAACAAATATTCAACCAGATCGAGCCAATAGCGTCGAGACATAACCGTTTTCCAAGGAACAGGGGAAGGAAATCTGAAAATTCCCTCTTTACAATATTACGGATTTTCCCATATTCCCAACAGTTCGCGATCGCTTCAGGACAGTTCGCAAAATTAATAAGGGTGAGTTCCGATTTGAAGATGGGAAGGTTTAGGAGGGGAGATCGCTTGACCTGAGAGATCGGCTTGATTCAGAAACCGTCGAAATTATATTGAAATAGCAGCAGCGCGATCGCTCGATGGGGAAGTTTTTGTAGGTTGGCCAATAATACATTGAACGGCGATCGTTTTTTCTTGATTGAGTACAATCGTGAGAGATTCAAGCTCTTGTCCCAGTCGTTCTTCTTCGAGTGAATTTTCTACTTTGATATTTTTCAACAAAAGGCATGAGTCTATGCTATCTTCTGTTGTCATATATCGCAGTTGGGGATCGTAACCCATCTCTTTGATTTTGGCGATCGCATCTTCCGGATCGATTCCTTCAAGGTGGCGCAAGTTCACAAGTAAATATCCATATCCTCGAGGAGGGAGTCCGATTTGAAATTGATTTAAGCCAATAAAAGATTTATTTTTCACGATTACTCCTCTAATGTTTCTTCATAAGAACGAAAATTACAATACCATCTTTGAGAACGTTGGCTTGCTCGGCTAACTCCCATCAATCGAACTCTGTAGGTCTTTGCGAGCAAGATACACTTTTGCCGAGCTTCCGTTTCATCTTTAGCAAAAATCCATTGACTCCATTCCTCTAATTTTGCTTCTGGGTCTTCGAGATATTCGGGTTCTTCAGGGTAGGAATCGGTCATAATCTGCACGGTCTGCAATAAAATTATTTTAGCAAACGCGATCGCACTTTATTCACTTTAGCCGCTTTCTACAAAAGGGCGATCTCTTGCCTGGGAGAGAGAGATAGAGGTGCGATCGCTCGATTTGCTACTGATCAATAATTGAAAGAACCGATCGCGTAGAAACAACGTGCTTATCCAATCCTAATACTTCTGGCTCGAGTCCTAATGCCAAACCCACCAATTGCGGTAAATGTAGGACGGGAATGCCCAATTTGCGACCGATAACGCCCTCAACTTCCGGCTGGCGAGAATCTAAATTAAGATGGCAGAGAGGGCAAGGCGTGACCAAACAATCAGCACCCGCTTCGATCGCCTCAATCAGATGTTTTCCTGCCAAAGAAAAAGATTCTTCCGTTGCATAACTGGAAATCGGCCAGCCACAGCATTGAGTGCGTCCCCGATAATAGATGGGATTTGCGCCTACAGTGCGGAAAACATTTTCCATCGATACTGGGTTCAAGGAATCATCACCGGGAAGGTGTTTTTGACCCCGCAACAAATAACAGCCATAAAACGCCGCACAATTGAGATTCTTCAAAGATCGGGTTACTCGTTTTGATAAAGCCTCTAAACCGTAATCTCCCACTAAGACCCAGAGGAGATGCTTTACATCTGTCGTACCTTTGTAAGGAGAACAACCTTCTTCTTTTAAAAAACCGTTGACGCGATCGAAATATTCTGGATCGCTTTCTTTTGCTTCTTTAAGGCGTTCGTCTGCGTGACCGATGACCCCCTGACAGGTGCTGCAATGAGTTAAAAGCGGTAAATTCAAAGATTCTGCCAGCGCAATATTGCGAGCATTTACCGTATCCTCTAATAATTGAGAATCTTCCTTATACGTTCCCGAACCGCAACAAGCCGCCTTTTTTAATTCGATCAGTTCAATATCAAGGGCGCGAGTGAGAGCGTCTGTAGACATATAAAGCTCGCGACAGGCACCTTGGGCAACGCAGCCCGGAAAATAGGCGTATTGTAGAGTGGATGAAGGCATAAGGAAAAGTTAGTGAATCAATGTGTAATTCGGATAGCGATCTTAATTATTCCCTAAACTGCGATCGCTCGAGTAACTCTGAGGAAATGTTTTTAACAATTCTCCACGCCAGCACATGAAGACATTCTTAAAACTTACCACATCCGATACAAAGAATGCAGAGAGAAAAAGATGCCTCAATTTAAACGTTACTTTTTACCCATCATTGGCAAAGATTTCGGGAAAATAAGCGCCAGTCCCACTAAAATTGCGGTCACTAAATTCAAATCCTGTGCTTGGAAACCGAGGAAGTCTGCATTGAGAGCAAACGCTACGGCAATTCGATAGACGATCGCCCCTAAAATCGCCCCCAATGTCGCCCAGGTTACGCTACGATTGCCGATCAATCGCTCCCCAATAATGACAGCAGCCAAGCCAAAAATAATCGTTCCCACGCCCATGGAAACATCGGCAAAACCGTATAATTGGGCGAACAAAGCACCTGCAAATGCAACTAACCCATTGCTCATGGCGATGCCTAAAAGAATCAAGCGATCGCTATAAATTCCCTGTGCTTTAGCCATCGTTGTATTTGCCCCCGTCGCCCGCATGGCCAAGCCTAATTCTGAGTTGAGAAAGTAATCGAGAGCAAATTTAATCGCTAAAATCAAAACTAATAATATAATCGGCGTGGCTATCCAACTCGGCCAAAATTCTAAGAGTTTTTCAAAAGGCGCGATCGCGGTGGCTTGACCCAACAAGGAAACATTGGGTTTACCCATGATGCGTAAATTAATCGAGTAAAGCGCGATCGCGGTTAAAATGCTGGCGAGGAGGTGCAGAATTTTAAATTGCACATTCAGGAAGGCTGTCACAAAACCGGCAATCCCTCCCGCAATAATTGCTATTCCCGTGGCTAAATAAGGATTGATACCATTGGCAATTAAAGTGGCCGCAACAGCACCTCCTAACGGAAAACTCCCATCTACTGTTAAATCGGGAAAATCGAGGACGCGAAAGGATAAATACACGCCAATTCCCACTAAAGCATAGAGCAAACCTAATTCAATTGCACCGAAAAAGGCAATAATACTCATCTTCTATTCTCAATCCAAAAACAAAAAGGGCGTATTTCAAAAATGTAAATCTATAGGAAATCTATAGAAAAACAGGCAATTACAATCCCTAACTCGACTGGCTCTAACGGGAGTGTCAAAAGTCAAACTAGCACATTCTCTGCATTTGTTACAATAGCGGAATGGTTGCATTGAATTAAGAAATAACCCTCATCATTTCCACATCAGAAGGACGACAGAGCCATGAAAAAATCTTTCAACTTACCCGTTGCGATCGCTGCAAGTTTTTTCGTTTTTGCAGGGATTAATCTTTCCCTTCATCCCACGGCAAATGCTGAGGACGAGATCGAGATCGAGTTGAGTGCAGACATGATAGATTACTGCGACTCAGAGGGCTTAAACGAAGCAGCTTGTTTTTGTGTCGCCGATGAAATCATGGGGAATGAAGGTGTCAGCAGCATCAGCTACCAAGATTTTGTAGACCTCTTCGGTCAGTACGATGTAGAAGTTCAAGATTGCGTTGATGTTAATCACTAAGATCGAGCGATCGCAATCATAAAACCCGGTTAATTATTGATGCAGGTTGATTAGATTCAACCTGCATTTTTCTTGTACTTATTCGATCGCTTTTTCCGCCCTAGATTTAACACTATCGGGAATTTCAACCCCCATCGCTTCGGCAGCTTTGAGATTAACAAAGAGTTCCAACTTTTCAACCGATTGCACGGCGATCGCACCGGGTTCTTTGCCTTCTAGGACTTCCAAGACAATTTTTCCCGTTTGTCTGCCCACATCATAATAGTTGAAACTGAGGGATGCGATCGCACCTCGTTCGACGGAATCCGTATCGCCAGCATAAAGGGGGATTTTATTCTCGGTTGCCACTTGAATAGCTGCCTCTAAAGCCGAAACAATGGTGTTATCTGTCGGCACATAAATGACATCGGCTTTCCCAACCAAACTTTGGGCGGCAGTTGCCACATTACTCGATTGTGCGGCGGTCGCTTCAACAATCTCTAAATTGCGAGATTCTGCCTCTTTTTTTAACAGTTCGACCAAGCTGACGGAATTGGATTCTCCGGCATTATAAAGTACGCCCACGCGCTTCACTTCCGGGGTAATTTCTTTGATTAAATCCAGTTGCGCGCCGATGGGAGAAAGGTCGGTTACTCCCGTAACTAACCCTCCCGGTTCTGCCATATTTTCCACCAGTTTTGCCCCGACGGGATCGGTGACGGCGGTAAAAATAACGGGGATTTCTTCGGCAGCAGAAACGGCAGCTTGGGCAGAAGGTGTAGCGATCGCAACAATAACATCGGGGTTGTCGCCAACAAATTTACTAGCAATTTGTGCGGCGGTGCTGGCGTTTCCTTGTGCGCTTTCCCACTGCCATTTTAAGTTTTCTCCTTCTTTTAATCCCGCTTCTGCGAGTTCGTCTCTGACTCCATCTCTGGCTGCATCGAGGGCGGGATGTTCGACAATTTGAGTAATGGCAATAAATTTCTCATCGGTTTCATCGGCTGAGGATGTTGTATCGGGACTTTCTGAGGACTGTCCGCAGCCGATCAGTGCTGCTGCTAAAAGGGCGCTAATAAAGGCAGATTTTAAAGAGATTTTCACGGTAGTTTCGTTCCTTTTTTCGCGAAAAGGCAAAAGGCGATCGCCCATCGAGTCGGCAATCTGGATTTATAATATTACTCCATTTTCCAGCGAGAGAACCATTAAGAAGCAAGTAGGGTGAGTTACACTTCGCTAACGCACCTTACGAAATGAAGCGATCGCGTTGATAGTTTGTCTTCAACCAAAGACAATCGCTGTTTTATATCTTTTGCTTAACTTTGCCATCTCATGTATAGTCAACCAAACCATTTTTTCGATTCCACTTGGTGATTCATCCATCGATTCCTCATAAACTCTACTAAATTCGCGATCGGAAATATCGTCGCCGTTCATTTGAATATCAAGATAGGGAGCAATTTCTTTCAATTCTTCAAGTAGTCGAATAGATGAACCAACACAAGAATCGTCAATATCTGGGATTTCAAGAACTTCTGGAAAATCGATAGGTATATAATAACCATTGTAATCAGAATGATACATTAGATGTAGCGAAGGAATCGTCCATCGCTCGACAACATTATCAATATCTTGTTCATCTTCTTCTTGAAACTTAATATTACCTTGGCCATCTTTAATATAAGCATATCTACGGCGTAAATGATACCAATCTCGATAAGGAAAGGAATTCATTACCGATCGTCTCTGAATTTTAATATTCTTCGGCTCTTCCCATTCTTTCCATCCTAAATCAATCAGAAAATTAGAAATTTTTTTCAATGTTTTTTCTAGATATTGCTGATATTCTAAATGACTTTCCTCACGAGAATCCATTAATTTTTGCATGGACTTGCAAGAAGATGAATTGGGAGACTTTGAGATGAGTATTTCAATATCTTTGATGGATAAACCTGCAAAACCTAAGAAATCAAAAGGCTCTTGTGCCAAAACTCCAACATTAATACTTAAACTCATAACTACCTCTAAAAAATATTGTAAGATTGATGTATATCATAACTCAAACTTTCCTAAAACTTAGCAATAATTCAAAATCTCATGCGATCTTTTCCCAATAGGCAAGCGATCGCGCAATCAACTCTATTTATTTTTGTATTCTCTCTCGAATCTCTCTCTCAAACTCGTGAGGCTCGGATAACTGCAAATCTCGGAGGAGAATATTAATAGGAGCTTGAGTTGTGGGAAAGCGAAAAAATGCAGCGATCGCAACTTTTCTCACTTGCCAAGAGAAAGAAAATTGTTGTAAAAAATCTTGACTTTTTTTAGGTATAATCCCTAATGCTCTCTCTCGTCCGCCACTTTTTAATTGCAAATCGTAAAATAAGATTTCTTCTATTTCTTCCCATACGATCTTGCCAGAATAGGAAAAAAAAGTATTATCCTGAATTCCTAGTTCGTCAATTATTAAAGCCGATTTATCTTTAGATTTTAATAAATAGCTACATTGATAAAATGTTAAAATTACAAAATAAAAAGCCAATATCATCCCCAATGTATAATCGATAAATCTCGGAGTAGCATTGTCCAAAGATGCGACAACTAACCAGAAAAAAAACAGAGCGATCGCAGAAGTCAGAAGAGCAGCGATTGCAATTCTTTTCCGATTAGCAGAAAATCTTAATTGTTCTAGTTCGTTCTTGACAAAATACATATTTTATAATACCTCTAAAACTGATTTCGGCGATAATTTGTCTTTAAACCAGATTATTTTTGCTGGAACATTTTCCATTTTAATACCAGATTTTTCTAAATTCAGGCGTTCGGAAATGGCTAAGATTAAATTATCCACATCCGATTGTCGAACTTGGGAAAACTTCTTGCGCAAGTACTCCGGTCTCCAGAAACCAACAATTTCTAAAATATAATCTTTGCCATCAGGATGCACCAAACGAAAATCGGGAATCATGACACTCCCCGGAATGGGAATCAGATTGACTTCTCGTTCTAAAACCCAATCGGTTTTTGTTTTTTCCCATCGCTTGGCAAAAGATTCTTCAATCATGCTATCGTAAGGCTTCCCCGGCGGATAATGGGTGACTAAATTGCAGCGATTGTCCAATTCAAAAATACCTTTTTTCTTTGCCCCTGTATAGTAATCTTTATGTTCGATAACGGCTTTTAAGCTCCATTTCGTCACGTGGAGAAGGGCGGGCAACATTTTTGCAAAAGCCAATCCATAGCGGGTACTAGACTTAAATAGACTGGTAGGCCCGTCGAGGGTAATCGTAAAGCCGTGATCTACATCTCCTTCGATATAAAACATCAATTGAAAGAGTTTTAAATAGCGAAATAAGAGCTTATATTCTCCCGGTACGTTACGATGGGCATTGAGAGTAACTTCGCTAGCACGATAAAAAACTCCCTGTACTTGTGATAAATTGTAACGATGAATTAAACTATCAGGTGCAGGGGTTTCAAATTCAGTTAGAATGCGATTTTCTTGCAGATCGGCATAAAGACCTTTTTGGATTTCGGCAGGTAAAACTTCTCGATTGAGTTCTTTCGATAAAAGACTTGCCAAAGATTCAAGACTGCGATCGCGATTGTCGGGAAGTGGAGGCGTTGCCGCAGCATGAGAAAATACCCTTTGTCGCAGCACTTGCGGTTCCAAGGGACTGACGATTTCAAACGTCGAAAAACTGTTTCTGAGGAGGTGGGCGAATCCGCGTTTGATGCGATAATCGGGACTATCTCCTTCTAAGTCCCGCAGTTGGCGATCGAGTTCTCCTTGGGTTTTACCGAGGCAGTTTTGAAAGCAGTCAATTTGTTCAACAGCAAGGGCGATCGCACTCTCATCTAGAGGGAGTCGTTTTGGGGCGATCGCTTCGCCATTCATGCGATAGCTGAGAAGGTCGGTTGGTAACATTACTAAGCGATCGCTAAAAACAAAGAAAGGGTCAATTATGAACTATCATACCTCTTAGGGTTCGCGATTGTAAAATAAACTTTACTAATCGCGCTTTATAGCTCTTAACCACGATCATGAATTACTTTAGCGAGCGATTACTAGAAGCACAATTAGAAAATTATCAAGATTGGAGTCAACAAGGTCGCGAACTCTACGATCGCGGTTATTATGAAGAGGCTTTAAATCATTATGAAAAAGCCTTAGAATATCAACCCGACAATTACAAAATCTGGTACGATCGCGGACGCGCTCTCGAAAAACTCTCGTATCATGGAAAAGCCTTAGACAGCTACCATCAAGCAGCACGGCTTAATCCTCATCATTATTGGTCTTGGTATGAGATGGGCTGTATTGCCCTAGATGAATTGCAAGAATACGAGCGAGCAATTGTCTATTTCCAGAAGGCACTGAGAGTTAGACCAGACGATTATTGGAGTTACTACAAACAGGGAGAAGCCTGGCGAAAAAGCCAAAATCAGGAAGAGGCGATCGCTTGTTTTGAGCAAGCCTTAGATTTTCGTCCGGATGATTTTTGGTGTTTTTATCGACAAGGTGATGCTTATCGAGAAACAGGAGATTTCCAACGCGCATTATTGTTTTACGAACGGGCATTACAAATTAAACCGACGGACTTTTGGTCTTGGTATCGACGGGGAAATATGTTGCAAAAGCAAGGTTTTTTGTTTTCGGCAATCTTGAGTTATAGTCGCGCTCTAGAAATTGATTGCGAGAATGATTTGTTGTGGTACGAACAGGCAATCTGTTATACTTTACTGGGAGATATCAACGGCGTAATGAGAGCATTAGAACAGGCAATTTTACTCAAGCCGAATAAATACATGGTTTTAGCAGAGTCCAAAAAGATATTTGCAGAAGTGAGAGAAAAGAAAGAATTTAGAGTTGTTTTGCAGAATTTAAAAGAGAAAAGTTGATGCTGAGTATACGACGAAATATACGACGAAATATGCAACGAAATATGCGACAAAGTTGCTATTGTGTTGAATCCGAGAGAAATGAGATCGCTCCATGGTCGGAAAATCCCCCATCAAAAAAGATGGCAAAATTCTCTTCCCATTGGGTTTACTCTTTTGCCATTTCTCTCTTGATTGCGTTCTGTTGGCTCAATCTCTTTCCACAGAGTGCTATTGCTCAAACGTTAGAACCACTAGCGCAAGAAAGCAAAACCGGAGAAATCTGGATTAGAGAAGAACTTTACTTCGGTCGAGGATTGCCCGATGGTAGTATGGTTTCTGAGGAGCAATGGCGAGAATTTGTGGAAACAAAAATCGCGCCGCATTTTCCCGACGGTTTTTCTGTATTGGATGTCAGTGGCTATTATTTGCAGAACCGAGAGGAAACAAAATTATTGATTATCTTGCACCCCAATTCCTTAGAAGCCGAGCGATCGCTCATTGAAATTATTAATAACTACAAAGAAGAATTCCAACAAGAATCGGTATTACGCGTTCGAGATCGCGTTCGCGTTCAATTTTAGATTTGGGTCAATCCTATTTAATGCTTTATAAAGCGATCGCAATCCGCTTGCCAATTTGCGGATCGATGGGGTAAACTCGTTCTGATGGCAATAAAGATTTGGCATTCTTTTCTTTACCCAATTTCAACAGTTGCCGAATTTTGGTAACTTTGGGTGATAAGTCTTCAATGTTAACAATCCACTCATCGACATATTCGCGAATGATATGGCGAGAGAGTCCGACTTGAATGCTGTAATAATTGAGACCCATACCCCGCAGCGATCGCTCCGTATCCCATTGAATATGAACGCGAGAATTTTGGAATAGGACTTCCCATTCATCAGGATGAGGATAAATTGAGGGTTCTGGATGGGTGAGAATACCAAGGGATAATGCTTTCTCCCAACCCTCTCGCATAATGCGTATCGCAAGGGTTTTTCTGGAATGGTCTTTTTGTCCCCAATTCGTGCGGTGCATTAACCATAAAAAGGAAGGTTTAATCCAAGTCATGCGGTTGAAGGAAAAAGGCGAA
Organism: Cyanobacteria bacterium P01_E01_bin.42; assembly: GCA_039194995.1. Taxonomy (GTDB): domain Bacteria; phylum Cyanobacteriota; class Cyanobacteriia; order Cyanobacteriales; family Spirulinaceae; genus CCY15215. The sequence goes on from JBCCVR010000003.1 coordinate 63,524, forward strand.
ACAAATTTTTGTTGTTCTAATGCGAGATCGGCGATCGCGGGAGAATAGGCCTGATAAATAACAATAGTATTCCGATCGTAATTGGCACGGATTTCGTATGCTTGAGGCATAAATTTGGCGTTTGAGTCAGTATTATCGGTATTGTAGTATAAAATATACAAGTGTAGTTTTACAGGTTTTTTGAGATTGTTGTATCTTGGAAAAGATGACAAACGATCGCGCGATCCCGACTCAGACTTTCATCCAGTGCCATTTCTTTCCATTCACGAAACATTTCAAGAAACTATCCAAGGTGAAGGCTATTGGATCGGATCGCCATGCGACTTTATTCGTCTTTACGGCTGTCCTGTGGGTTGTCCTTGGTGTGATACGGGTTATGCGGATGGCGGGAAAAATATCGCCACAAAGAAGCGAGAAATTACGGATTTATTGGCAGAATTGAAGAGCGATCGCATTGTTATTTCTGGTGGCGAACCGTTTATACAGCCCAATCTTAAACTATTGACCGAAGCGATTCTGAAAACGGATAGGAAAGTCTCGATTGAAACTTCCGGCTGTCGCTGGGAGAAGCTATCATCTCAAGTTTGGATAACATTGAGTCCGAAAGAACATATTAACTCGAAATTTCCTGTTATGCCCGAGTTTTGGCAACGTGCGAATGAAGTTAAAATTGTGATTGCTGATGGTACGGAGCCTTATTTTTATCAACAATATTTACGAGAGAATCTTCCTGTATTTTTGCAACCGGAATGGAGCGATCGCGATCGGACGATTCCGCTAACTTTAGAGCTTTTGAGAGCGTTTCCTCATGCCCGTTTATCCCCTCAATTGCATAAATATTTGCAGATTCCTTAGAGAAAAGAGATGCAGAGAACGCGGAGAGATGAAAGAGATGTTTTCATTCGCTGGATTTATCGGTTTTTGATAACAACCACAGCATCATTCCCCCGGCAATTAAACCCCCACTCAAGCCATTAAGACTCAACCCCGTTAACAAGCCGCCGATCGCCATCGCCGCAATCCACCAATGCGATCGCGAGACTTGTCTCCGCAATACTCCCCACCATTGTGCCGTCCCGACAATCGCGCCACCCGCCGCCAAAAACAGAGGCAAAAATTGCCCATTCATCCCCACCAGTCCCGACAGCCCAAAAAAAAGCGCATATCCCGCCACTGTTGACCAGAGCCAGCGATCGCTCTTCGCCAATTGATGCTGTAAAATCCAAGATTGCAACCCTCCCGCCACCAAACCGACAACGCATCCGTAAAACCCATGCCCTACGAAAGCATTGAGTCCCGATCCCCCCATATTGGCAAGGGTGACAAATAGAGCAAACCCTAGAGTAGCTACTAAACCCCACGAGGTGGCAAAACGAGCATTTTGAGGCGATCGCGATTTGAAAGGGGATGGTTTTGGCAAGAGGCGAGCGATCGCTACTCCTTGAATGCTGCTAAATGCGAGAAATCCCAAGAAGATCGCCAAACCCAACGCCAAATTTCTCCCATTCTCCATTACCATTCCCAGAACCCGCACCACTGCCGATCCGACTCCAATTCCTACCACCAAGCCCCCCAAATTGCCCCAAATCCACAATAAATCTTCGCGAACCTGCTTTCTCAACGTCCACCATTGCAACAACGTACTGGCAACAATACCCACCGCTACGGCGAATAGAGGCGGTAGAACAGGATGTGCGATCGCCCTGACTCCCAATCCGCCCAAAGTAGCAGGAATCCACCAGCCGCCGAGGGAAAGCCGTCTTTGCAACAGAGCAGATTGCATCGTCGCCACGATCGCCGCAGCCGCAAAAAGTCCCGTGGTGAGATGGCGATCGAGTCCCGGATTCACCCCTAAAAACAAGAGGATGTATTGCAGTCCTAAAAAGGCGGCAATTCCTCTGAGATTGGCGATCGTCCATTGCAACCATAGGGGAGCGGGGCTTCGGCTTCGCTCAGCCTGAAGGGGAGCAGGGGAAGCGGAGGGAGCAGGGGAAGCGGAGGGAGCAGAGGGAGCAGGGGGAGCAGGAGGAGCAGAGGGAGCAGGGGGAGCAGAGGGAGCTAAGAGGAAAAAGGCTTCTTGCCAGACAGCGTTGGGATCGCCTTGCTGGTATGCAGATACTTCAACTTGATTTATGCCTTGAGGAGCGAGTTTGCTGAGGGATTGGCGCACGTAGATGCTAAAAAAGGTTTGTTTGGGAGTGCGGATGGCGGCGATCGCCACGGATAAGCATTCTTCGTGCAACGTCACATCGACCGCAATTCCCTTGGGTTGGAATTGACGGGACAGTAATGCTGAAATTGCTTGCGGATGCCCCTGTTTTGCCAGTTCTAGCAAGTCGGATTGAGTCATAAATAAAATTACCGCTCGCTACTTTACGATTTGTAGCATGACTGATTCGCTAGAAAAGCTATCATAACTTCTAACACCACAATTCATTCAGAAAAATAAGTTATTTGGGTTAGGAGACAATAAAAAGCTATGGGTGAATCAAAACGCCGTCAAGAAGCCCTTGGAGATAAATACGGTAAAGACAAAAACATTCTGCCGTGGCTTCCCATCAGCAAAAATCAGGCCGACCAATTTATGAAATGGACGACCCGAGGCGCTTGGATCGGAATTGGCGCTCTCGTTGCCGTCTGGCTGACTATTCGCATCATCGGCCCCGGTTTCGGCTGGTGGGATGTTAATTAATCGATCGCTGCTTTGGTATGACTCAGCACAAGTCGCTCAGTGCAAGCAGTTACCCAACCGAACAATTTTATTAAGAAGTCGGGGGGTTGAGAAGAACAGGGGTCACAATACCAGACAGAAAAGAGACTATAGGAGTAGAGCGACCCCGTGGTTCAGATAAATTCATCTCCCCAAAATATTCAGATAAAAGTAGAAGACGATCGCACGGGCATGAGCTTGGAAACCCTCAAGCGTGCCTTTGCCGATAATTTGTTTTACGGACAAGGGAAATACCAGAAATGGGCCACTCCTAACGATTTTTACATGGCACTGGCCTACACCGTGCGAGATCGTCTTCTACACCGCTTTATCAATACCCTGGAGACCTACCGCAAACAAAATGTTAAAACGGTATGCTACCTCTCCGCCGAATTCCTGATGGGACGGCATTTGGGCAATAACCTCGCCAATTTGGGCATTTACGATGAAATCCGCGAAGCCGTACAAGAAGCCGGTCTCGATCTCGAAGATCTGATCGAACAGGAACACGATCCGGGCTTGGGAAATGGGGGGTTGGGACGTTTGGCCGCTTGTTTCCTCGACTCCCTCGCCACGTTAGAAATTCCCGCGATCGGCTATGGCATTCGCTATGAATTTGGTATTTTTCACCAAGAAATTCGCGACGGCTGGCAGGCGGAAATCCCCGATAATTGGCTGCGCTACGGTAATCCTTGGGAGATTCCCCGCCTTGAAGCGACGGTACAAGTCAAATATGGCGGTCGGACGGAAGTTTATCATGACGAACGGGGTCGCCGGAAAGTCTCTTGGGTTCACGATCGCACTGTCACCGCCATTCCCTACGATACTCCCGTCCCCGGTTACAACACCAACACAGTGAATCCTTTGCGTTTGTGGCGATCGGAAGCAGGAGAAGACCAAAATTTTAACTTTGATGCCTTCAACGCCGGGGATTATGATGGGGCAGTCGCCAGCAAAATGTCTTCGGAAACCATCTCCAAAGTCCTTTACCCCAACGACAACACCCCCCAAGGCAGACAATTGCGCCTAGAACAGCAATATTTCTTCGTTTCTGCTTCCCTGCAAGATATTATTCGCAATCACCTCGCCCAGCATCCCAGTCTCGACAACCTCCACGAACATTTTTCCATCCAACTCAATGACACTCACCCCGCCGTCAGCATCGCCGAAATGATGCGCTTGTTGGTAGACGAACATGACATGGACTGGGATAAGGCGTGGTATATCACCCAAAAAACCTTCTCCTATACCAACCACACCCTACTCCCCGAAGCCCTAGAACGTTGGTCGGTCGGTTTATTTAGCTATCTCCTCCCCCGCCACCTCGAAATTATCTACGAAATCAATTCTCGCTTCTTGGCAGATGTGAGCACTTGGTTTCCCGACGAACCCGAATTAATCGAACGGCTGTCCATCATTCAAGAAACGCCTGAAAAATCCGTGCGCATGGCGCATTTGGCCTGTGTGGGTTCCCATGCCATCAACGGAGTCGCCGCCTTGCATACCCAACTCCTGCAAAGCGATACTCTCAAAGATTTCGCCAAACTCTGGCCGGAAAAATTCATCAATAAAACCAATGGCGTAACTCCCCGACGTTGGATTTTATTGTGCAATCCCAAGTTAGCCGATTTGGTGACAGAAAAAGTCGGTGAGGGTTGGCTGAAGAATTTAGACCAAATGCGGAAACTCGAAGCCTATGCGGAAGATCCAGTTTTCCACGTTCGCTGGAACGAAATCAAACAAGCCAATAAACAGGCACTCGCCGACTACATTTGGAAGCACAATCAAATCGAAGTCGATGCGAACTCGATGTTTGACGTACAGGTGAAGCGTATTCACGAATACAAGCGTCAACTATTAAACGTCCTGCACATTATTGCTCTCTACAACCGTCTCAAGCGCAATCCCGATCTGGATATCGTCCCCCGCACGTTCATTTTTGGCGGTAAGGCAGCACCAGGGTACTTCATGGCGAAATTAGTGATTAAGTTAGTCAACGCCGTTGGGGAAGTGGTGAATAAGGATCCCGATGTCCGAGGACGCTTAAAAGTCGTTTTCATGACCAACTTTAATGTTTCTCTCGGACAGCGCATTTATCCGGCGGCGGAACTCTCCGAACAAATTTCTACGGCTGGGAAAGAGGCTTCCGGAACGGGCAATATGAAGTTTGCCATGAATGGTTCTCTCACCATTGGCACGCTGGATGGTGCCAATATTGAGATTCGCGAGGAAGCAGAACCCGATAATTTCTTCTTGTTCGGTTTGACGGCGCAAGAAGTGAAAGATTTGAAAGCTAAAGGGTATAATCCGATGGACTATTACAATCGCGATCCGGAGTTGAAAGGCACCCTCGATCGCATTGAGTCGGGTTATTTCTCCTATGGCAATCGCGATCTCTTCAAACCCTTACTCGATTCTCTCCTCTACCACGACCAATATATGCTCTTGGCAGATTTCCGCGCCTATGTGGACTGTCAGGAACGGGTGAGCGAGGCCTATAAAGATCGGCAAAACTGGACGAAAATGTCCATCCTCAATGCCGCGCGCATGGGTAAATTTTCCAGCGATCGCACCATTCGCGAATATGCCACGGAAATTTGGCGCGCCAAACCCGTCAAAGTTGAAATTGAAGAGTACAGCCAAGAAAAAGCTGGCTTAAAAGGGTAGAATCTCCTCGTCTTTTCCCCCCTTACGAAGGGGGGTTAGGGGGGATTCTTCCCGTCAAGTTGCCTTGAGAAAAATGAGAATTGTTAAATTTTTGTTACAAAACGCCATCAATGTTTAAAAACTTTGGGGATGACTGCACAAAATCTGCACGTTTGATTTGTTTCAATAATCTTGGTTCAAGAAAAACTGAATCAAAATTATATTCAGTCAAATTTTAGGAGATGCTTTAATGTTTGACGCATTTACGCGGGTTGTTTCCCAAGCTGACGCTCGAGGCGCTTACCTAACCAGCGAACAAATCGACGCTCTCAGCGCGATGGTTTCTGACAGCAACAAGCGTTTGGACTCGGTTAATCGCATTACCAGTAACGCTTCTGCGATCGTAACCAGTGCCGCTCGCGCTTTGTTTGCCGAACAGCCTCAATTGATTACTCCCGGTGGAAATGCTTACACCAGCCGTCGCATGGCTGCTTGCTTGCGGGATATGGAAATCATCTTACGTTATGTGACCTACGCTATCTTTGCCGGCGATGCCAGCGTTCTCGACGATCGCTGCTTGAATGGCTTGCGCGAAACCTATTTGGCGTTAGGAACTCCCGGTGCTTCCGTTGCTGCTGGCGTTGCCAAAATGAAAGATGCGGCAATTGCGATCGCCAACGACAACAAAGGAATCACCCCCGGAGATTGCAGCGCTCTCATGGCTGAAATTTCCAGCTACTTCGATCGCGCTGCTGCTGCGGTTGCTTAGATTGCCTTGCGAGTTTGAACACTCCAGCAATTTCCCCGGGATTCGAGCGAGTTAAAAACTTGTCGAACGCCTTTATATTTTTCGCAAATAATTGTTAAAGAGGTCACATTTTCCATGAAAACTCCCCTGACAGAAGCCGTTGCAAGCGCTGATTCTCAAGGACGTTTCTTAAGCGGTTCGGAAATTCAAACAGCTTTCGGTCGTTTCGGTCGCGCTGCTGCTGGCTTAGAAGCAGCAAAAACCCTCAGCGCCAAGGCAGATAGCCTGACTTCCGGTGCTGCGAATGCAGTTTACCAAAAGTTCCCTTACACCACCACCATGGCGGGCCCCACCTACGCTTCTACTCCCGAAGGAAAAGCTAAGTGCGTGCGGGACATCGGCTACTACTTGCGGATGGTCACCTACTGCCTCATTGCTGGTGGCACTGGTCCTATGGATGAGTACCTCATCGCCGGATTGGATGAAATTAACAGCAGCTTTGAATTATCTCCCAGCTGGTATATCGAAGCTCTCAACTACATCAAAGCTAATCATGGTTTGAGCGGACAACCTGCTGTTGAAGCGAACTCCTACATCGACTACGCAATTAATGCCCTGAGCTAGGGTTTTTTTATTGCTCGGAATGGTAGAAGACAGTTGAGCCAAAAAGTTGGATTTGCTGTTTGCTCTCGTTCCGAGCAATATTATTATCAATTCAAAATTCAAAGTTCAAAATAGTTGGCAATTGATAATGGATAATTGATAATTAAAATGACTATTACTATCGCAGCTTCTCGTCTCGGCACGAGTGCTTTCAATGATACCAAACCGATCGCATTATATCCCCACAGTTCCCAAGAGAAAGTCAAGGTAGCAATCCAAGCGGCTTATCGTCAAATCCTCGGTCATGATTACATCATGGCATCCGAGCGTCTGAGAGATAAAGAGTCTCGTTTGTGTAATGGAACCTTAAATATGCGGGAATTCGTGCGGGCGATCGCGAAATCAGAACTCTACAAAGCTAAATTCTTATACGGCAATTCCCAAACCCGCGTGGTAGAATTGAATTTTAAGCATTTATTGGGACGTACTCCCTACGACAGAGCCGAAACCGCAGAACACTTGGCTCGTTATCAAAAAGAAGGCTTTGAAGCCGATATCGATTCCTATCTCAACTCAAGGGAATATGCGGAGAATTTCGGCGAAACGACCGTACCTTACTATCGCGGTTTTGCCAGTTACCGAGGTCAAAGAACTGTCGGATTTACCCGCATGTTTCGCCTCTATCGCGGTTATGCCAATAGCGATCGCGCTCAATTTGAAGGCAGGGGGGCACGTTTAACCGAAGAACTGGTTGCCAACCGCGCTTCAGCCGTCGTCGTTCCTTCCGGCAGTTCGGAAGGATGGGCTTATCGTTCTCCCACCACCCCCGTTTCCGGCGATGATACCGCCGTCCGAACCGAGAAGAAGAAGATCGGTTGGGAACGGCAATTGTATCGTCTTGAAGTCTCGGGTCTAGAACGATCTCGCCATATCCGTAGCAGTCAGTTCAGTCATATTTTTCTCGTGCGGTGTGAAGAGTTATCAAGTAAACTGCAACAAATCGAACGCCAAGGCGGTACAATTGCTAGCATAACCCTAATCTGACCGATTCAAAATCTTGCAGGCAAAGTTCAAAAGGAAGATAGCGTTTTTTTGAATTTTGAGGTGTGCAGGCTTGAATTCAGAAAACATTCCTAGAACATGGTTAACCTACTTCATTATTCTTTAAGAGAAAGCCAGCATATTTTGGTTTGCAAACTCGCAGATTGTATCGAATCCCAATGGCGAGAGCATTTTTCTTTATCTCCTTATCCCATTCCCAAAGATTTAGGTTATGTCGAAGGCGGTCTGGAAGGAGAAAGAATTGTTATCGAAAATCATTGCTATCAAACACCACAATTTCGGAAATTACATTTAGAACTAGCGCGAGTTGGAGATCGGGTTGATATTTTGCATTGTGTCATGTTTCCGAGGGTAAATTATCCCTTGCCTATCTTTGGAACGGATATTGTGGGCAGCAAAAAGGGTATTAGTGCGGCGATCTCGGATCTGTCCCCCATGACGCGCGATCGTGCCCTTTCCCCAGCCTATTGTCAGGGATTGGAAAAGATATCAAACGCTGACTTTTCTCAACCGCGAGTTTTGCCCGAATGGGCGCATATTTTCTCCGAGTTTTGCCTCTTCGTCCGCCCCGTTAACGAAGCAGAAGAAACAGCATTTTTAGAACGGGTGAATCGTTTTTTATCCTTGCACTGTCAAATTGCCAAGGAAAGCATCCCCCTCGATAATCCCGACGCGATCGCAGAAGTCCTCGAAGGACAAAACTATTATTGCCAGCAGCAGCGCCAAAATGATAAAACGCGGCGGATCTTGGAGCAATCTTTCGGAACATCTTGGGCAGATCGGTATATGAACACGATGCTTTTTGATTCCCCTTAAAACCATTCAAAATTCAAAATGATGACCTCTTGGTTTTGCAAGAGGCTGACAATACTGGAAATGTCAGAATACTTTAGTGAAGAAAATTTAGCCCCTCCTGATGGCGCGCCCCTCACGATCGAAACGGCGATCGCCAATTTGAAACAACGAGAAGATACGGGGTTGCGCTACTATGCCGCTTGGTGGTTGGGACGGTTTCGCGTCAAAGAACCCGAAGCGATCGCGGTGTTAATCGAAGCCCTTGAAGATGAAGATCGGCGTACTCCTGATGGCGGTTATGCCCTGCGGCGCAATGCAGCCAAAGCATTGGGAAAACTGGAGGCGAGAGAAGCCGTTCCCGCCCTAGTGCGTTGCTTTAAATGTGAAGATTTCTATGTTAGAGAATCTGCCGCGCAAGCATTAGGGGCAATTGGCGATCGCAGTTGCATTTCTCACTTACTTGAATTTCTAGCCGAAGGCGTGGAAGCGGCAACCCTCGTACCGGGTAAGCCCCACCTCGTTCAGCCCTACGAAGCCATTATCGAAGCCTTGGGAGCATTGCAAGCAACTGAAGCGATCGCGGCAATTCAGCCTTTTTTAAAACATCCCGTCGAAAAAGTACAGTACGGTGCCGCTCGATCGTTGTATCAACTGACTGGAGAAGACCGATACGGACGGCAATTAATTGAAGCGTTACGAGGCGATCGCTTGCAATTGCGCCGTTCTGCCTTGATAGATTTAGGCGTGGCGGGGTATTTACCCGCAGCCGAGGCGATCGCGGAAACCCTAGCCGAAAATAGTCTTAAACTCATTGCCCTCAAAGGCGTTTTAGAGCATCACCTCCAAGAATTTTCTGTTGTATCCCCGCAACTTTCCGAAGATAATATCCGCGTCATGAAATTAATGGACTCCCTGTTATGACAGTCACCAGTCACCAGTCACCAGTTATTAATGAATATCCAACAAACAACCAACACTTCGACTTACTTCGACGATGCTCAGCACAAGTCGCTCAGTGCAGGCAACAAACAACCAATAACAAACTATATTAAAGCGGTTGATCTGGCTGACTCTTCGGATGGGTTGCTCGATGCGGTGGAAGCATTGGCAGATTTGCGACGTGAAGAAGCGATTCCGACTTTAATAGAGGTTTTGGGGTTTAATAATCCCGGAGCGGCAGTTGCGGCAGTTGAGGGTTTAATTCATGTGGGAATTCCTGCGGTTTCGGCTCTGCTCGAACAACTCGATGGTTATAACTATGGGGCGAGGGCTTGGGCAATTCGCGCTTTGGCTGGAATTGGCGATCCGCGAGGCTTGGATACTTTAATTAAAGCCGCTCGAGAAGATTTTTCGTTTAGCGTTCGCCGTGCCGCCGCTCGGGGGTTGGGGAATATTCTATGGGCGGAACTCTCTCCCGAACTGCGAGAAACCCAACAAACTCGAGTTTTCGAGACCTTAGTTGTTGTTTCGCAAGATGCAGAATGGGTCGTGCGTTATGCGGCTGCAATGGGATTGCAAGGATTGGCAAAACAGCAACCCACATTGACAGGACGAATTAAAGAGTGCTTGCAAACTTGGCAAACCAAAGAAGGCGAACTCGCCCTTTGCGCTCGCATTCAACTTGCGTTGCAAAGCATTGAAATATAATCCCAATTCGCAATGGAGCAACCCTTAACTGTTGGAATTGCGGATTTCAACCACGTTCTTCCATTCGCCATCGACCTTGCTCCAGATGGATATGTACTTTCCGATCTGTTCGGCCTGATTCGGCATTTTCCATTTTACCGAGCCATAAACCCAACCCATGTCGTCGGAATCGCTCGTATGTGCCTCAGTGGGTTCCCAAAACAGTTCGAAGCCTTCCATTTGGGCGAGTTCTTTGAACAATACCCGTTGTTGTTCTCTCCCTTTAATTGCTTCTATACCTGGAGGACAAACTAGCGCATCCTCGGTAAGATAATCATCCATCAACGAGTCGATATTCCCAGCTTGAAACTTCCGATAGGATTGGCGCTCGAGTTCGATTAGTTCTTCTGCACTCGTGCTTTGTTGGTTGTTTAAAGTTTCCATTGACTCTCTCCAAATAGCCAAAAGTTAGTGACAAGGATTTGTTTTGTTGCAGCTAACCCGCGAAAACATCAGTCATTCCCTGCTAAAAGCTCCGGGAGATCTCGCAGCCATCTCTTGAACGCATTCGCGTTACCCGTCCCGCGAGCGACGACGAGGCTGCCTTCAAAACGAACGACAGCATCTTCTCCCAGCAGGCGTGCTTCTTCAGGGCTTGCTCCGGCCTCCCTCGCAACTTTGGCAAAGCTCTCGATCAGGCCTTCAAGTATTAAAGCGATACGTTCGGCAATCATGTTGCGTCCTTCGGGCTGCGTTCCGACGGAAAGAGACTCGATTACGCACGAGCGTATCCCTCCCTCGTAATACTCCTCGATGTTGCGAGCAGTATCGCGAATTCTCTCCTTTACGGGTCCAGAACCATGAAGCGGGGACAGAACTCGATCGAATTCTGTTTGGGTGAAATCCATCACAGCCAAAGCCATATCGGTTTTTCCGCCAGGGAAGCGATGATATAGGCTTGCCCGTTTGAGTCCTGTCGCCTCCGCAATCATGGAGAGGGTTGCCCCCTCAAAGCCTTGTTCCTGAAATAGGTCGGTCAGAGCAAGCATGAGGTCGCGTTCTGATGTTTTTTTAGGCCGCATAAGTCAATTTTACCGGACGTTCGGTAATAAGTCAAGTCAGATCGTGATTGGAATCATTTTGCATGAATTACCCTTTTTGAGCCTGAACGACTTGCAAACTTCCTCCCGCATGAAGAATACGATCGCACTTCTCAAACCCAACATTGTCCAATTCAACAATTAAATCCCGCTTTAATAATTGCCATGCCGTTTCGGTTTCAAACAGCCACATAAACATCGCCAAACCCGGTAGGAAAAAAAGATTGGTGGGTTGATGAAAATCCACAATCGCAAACATTCCCCCCGATCGCAAAATCCGATGGACTTCTTGGAGAATTTGCCGAAATTGTTCTGGCTCCATTTCGTGTAAAGCAGCACTCACGTGAACGATATCGAAGGTATTGTCGGCAAAGGGCATTTTCTCCGCAAAGGCTTCGATATAGTTGGCTTGGGGAACGTTATTTTGGGCGCGGGAGATCGCCTTGGGAGAAGCATCCAACCCCGTGACGCGATCGGACAAGCGAGTTAAAAACCGCGTCACTTGACCCGCACCGCAACAGAGATCGAGAATGCTGGTTTCGCGGGTAATAGGTAAGCCTTGTAGGGCTAATTGACGAAAACGTGCCTCACCCCCGACTGCCAAAGCGGATAAGCGAGTAATGCCGTCATACAGCCACTGGTAACGATAACTGAGAGGTCGGAGAATTGTAGCCAAGATTCACAATGCAATGAACAATTACCAATTATCGATCGCAGCCTGCAACAGTTCTATAATTTTAGGGAAAGAAAAAATTTCCCGTCGATCCTCTCAACAGATGAGCCATGATTTCAGAGCCGAGCTTTCAAGCAGGGCAAGAAGCATTAAGCCAAGGCGATTATGAAACGGCGATCGCGCATTTTCAAGGACTGCGCACAGTAGAACTCGACCCCCAAATTTTGACTGGGGCGCATCAATCTCTAGTTTTGGCACTTTGGAAGAGCGATCGCAAACCCGAGGCGATCGCATTGTGTCGCGACCTCGCACAAGACCCCGAGGCCAATCCTTGGGCGGCAAAAACCTATAAAGATCTCGTTCTTAGATATAAAAAACAGTCACCGAATAACAGTCACCAGTCACCAGTCACCAGTCACCAGTTGGGGGATCGGAAGCAAACAACTGGAAAGCGGCAGCTACCAACCGCTTATCAATCTCCCGCAGAAGCGGCAGCAGCAGCCGTATTCGTGTCGGGACGGGAATGGCGCAATGCGGAACGCGCTAAGACGTGGAAGCGGCTCAAATCCCCCTCAGAATGGAAATTTTGGTTGCGGGGTGCGATCGCGGCTTTAATTTTATTTTGGGTGGTGCGAGGGAGTCTTGATGGGGGAATGGGTTGGGTGAATTGGCTGCTCGTTAGAATCCCCTTGCTCGGGCCAATTCAAGCATTTTATCAAAATCCAACCCGGGTTATTTTCTTAGTTTTCCTTGCTCTTTTAGTTACGTCTCCGTGGCTAGTCGATTGGATTTTAAAATACTTCTATAAACTCGAATCTTATAAATTTTCTCAACTCGCATCGCAACATCCTGAAGCAGCAAAAATCCTGCAAAAACTTGCCGTACAATATAAAATTTCTCGCCCCCAATTGGGATTATTGCACACCAGCGCGCCGCTTTCTTTCACTTATGGCAATTTGCCTCGAAATGCTCGTATCATCCTCAGCAATGCTCTCCTCGAACAATTAGAAGATGATGAATTAGCGGCGATTATTGCTGCGCATTTCTCGCAAATTGTCAAGCGCGATTTTATCTTTTTTTCTGGCGCGATCGCCTTACTGCAAATTCCCTTTACCCTCTACTGGCAAATCGCAAAATGGGGGGAAATTTTCAGCGAACGAATCCCGAAAACTTATCCTCAATTTATCCCGCCGTCCGTGCAATGGATAAGCGGGTTAGGCGCGGCATTATTTTATCTAACCTATTCCCTCTGGCGCGTTCCTCTGCTTTATTTTTCCCGCCAGCGACTTTACTATAGCGATCGCTTTGCGGCAGAGTTTACAGGCAATCCCAACGCCCTCAGTCGTGCCTTACTCAAAATTGCAGTTGGGATCGCAAAACAGATCGAACAAAGACAAGAAACCATTTGGATTCTAGAAGGATTTGATCTGTTGATGCCCGTCAGCCACCGACAAGCTCTGAGTGTGGGAAGTTTGCCCGATAAAACCCCCTTTGCAGATGTTTTAGCGTGGGAATGTACCAACGATTATCGCTACTGGTTGGGATTATTTGATTCTCATCCCCTCATTGGCGATCGCATCTATTTACTCAATCGTTATGCTAATTTTTGGAAACTCTCTCCCGAAATCGAACTGCCCATTTTAACTAAAGAAAAAGAGAAACCCAGACGCTTTAAAATTGAAGAATTCTTTTTTCTATTTCTCACGCTTTACTTGGGATATTTAACAAAATGGATTGATTGGGATCGCGGTCTCCAACAGTCTATCTATTCAGCAATATTTATTCTTGTCACGTTAGTTTTAACGGCTCGACTGAGACAAAACAAGGATTGGGTTGTACTTGTATTAGTCTGGTTGAGTTATGAGAATGGGTTAAATCTCGTTTCAATATTTATTATTTTTCTGGCAATTCTCTTGTTAGATAATCAATTGAATTTAGAAAAACTGAAAAACAGTTATAAAGCCTTGCCCATATTGCAAAGTTCCCTCTTATTTGGCTTATTGTTTGGCTTAACAGGTAGAATAATTTTATGGGTAATCGGACTGGCAAGCGATTATTTGAGTGCTTGGATTCGCATTCCCCTATGGCGATTAATTTGGTTGTATAACACCGTCAATCCATTTCTCGATGCCTGTATTTTAGCGGCTTTTAGTTTCTGCATCATTACTTGGATCAACGACTATTTTCCCAATATCCGTATTTCCCCAACCCGCAAAGATCCCCGCATTGAAGATCTACTCTCGAATCCCAAATCTCTACCCTCCAAAAATCAAGGCGTGCGCTTAACCGGACGATTAATCGGACGCAAAGGAATTAGTAATTGGTTGGGACAAGATTTGATCTTAAAAACTTCTACAGGATCGATTCGTCTGAACTTTGTTTCTAAAGCAGGAATTGTCGGTAACTTGTTTCCTATTCCTCCTCGTCCGGAACGGTTTTGCGATCGCAAGGTGACGGTTTCCGGTTGGTTTCGTCGCGGTGGCATTCCTTGGATCGATGTGGATGAAATTCACACGACGGGAACGAAAAGCACTCGGAGCGGCTATCCTGTTTGGGTGACGGTTTTGGCTGTTTTAGCAGCACTTTGGAGTGCTTGGTTAATTTGGAATACTTAAACCGCAAAGTTTAGATTCTTCTAAGGAGAGATCGGGGAGATTTTCCAGCATCTCGCTCCACGTGTTGTGCGAGTTTAACGCTTCGATAACAACGGGTAGGGGTTCGGAGAAAATAGTTGAAAAATCTGCTTCTTCGGGAAACTGAATCTTAAAAGCCAACTGTTCTTGAGGTGGAATAAATTGAGCGTCTATCCCTGCTTTATTTCCCCTCGCATCGACGCGATACCAACCTATTTCTGGTAAATATATTGCATTTAAACCATGCAAGCAATAAGGTGCGCCGTTATCGTCGATACTCAATCTCTGATAGCAAAATCCAGCAGGGATATGATTGGCACGCAATAATGCTGCTAATAGATGGCTTTTTGCATAACAATATCCGGTTTTATGGCGCAATACATCCGATGCGTTACACGTTACCGGATTCATTTGATAATCGACACTGTGGCAAATATTATCGCGAACCCACTCAAAACAAGTTTTGGCGATCGCAACTGTCGAGCTTTCTCCTTGTGACAGTGTTTGAGCGAGTTGTTGAATGTCGGGATGTTGCCAATCAATGATTTTACTCGTTCCTAAATATTCCTGTCGATCGAGTTTGTTTATTGTGTCCATAAATCTTGCTGCCTTCTCTGGGTTGAGTAAATTTTATTAGCAATCCTAGAACAAAAATCAAATTGGCACAATTTATCCCGATTTGTTCTTGTGCTTGATGAAGGTTGTGAATGGGTGTTTTTGCCAGACCAACCATGCGATCGAACTCGAACAGAAAAAACTTTGCAATGACCAAACTGCACCACAGCGATCCTCCCGGACTTTGGATCGGTGTCACTTTAGTTTCGATCGCCTTGCACCTCGGACTGCTTTGGATGCTGCGATCGGCAGTTTCCGAGGAAAAATCCGGCAATGTCGAAGAAGCGATCGTTTCCATCGAAACAATTGCGATCGCACCAGAAGAACCCAAAACCCAATCTCCTCCAGTTCCTAAACCCAATCCAAACCGCGCTCTGCCTCAAAACCCCTCCCCAGTTTCCCCACCTCCACAACCTTCCCCCCAAAAACAGGAAACACCACCTCAAAAAGTTGCCCCTCCCTCTCAAAAACAGGTCACACCACCGCCAAAAAAGACTGCTCCTGCTCAAAAACAGCAAGTCACGCCGACAAAAGTTGCTTCCCCCCCTCAAAAAAAGACCTCTTCCCCCAAAAATAACTCGCGTCCTCAAGCACCAGCACCAAGTCCCACACCAACACCAGCACCAGTCCCCACTCCTACCCCTTCTGCTACACCAGCACCAGCACCGACTCCCGCTCCTATTCCCACTCCCACACCAGCACCAGTCCCCACTCCTTCTCCCCAACCCGAGAAACCTTCTCCCCAACCGCCAATGCAAAGTTCTGTACTAGAACCACCTCCCAAACCCTTAACACCCACTCCCAATACTTCCCCTACTCCCGATCCTCCCCCTGCTCCCGACGTTTCCCCAAACGGCGATCGCTTCATCGCCACAGTTGGAACACCCCGATTAACTCACCCCGATCGCGACATTCCCGATCGCCTCGCCAGACGCAAAGAAAATGAGAAAGAGTTGAACGCGATCGACTATTTAATCCCCCTTGGCATTGAAATCGAGCGGGAATTTGCGATCGAAGTGGTTGTTGTTATCGAAACCGACGGCAAACCCACCGTCTATCCGCAATCGATTAAAGTGCTATCGGGTAATATTTCCCCCGAAAGAGCCGCGCAATTTGCTAAAAAAGTTATCGAACAATGGCGATTTGAACCCACTTACATGGGAGAACAACCTATTCCTCAAGAGTATTTTTTGCGCCTCAACACTCGCGTGCTTTAACTCATCAACTGGGTTATTTGTCAAGGCCAAAAAAGGATCGATCCGAATGGTTGGAACCCGCGATCGAACCGATCTTGTGTTGCTTTAGAGATTTCAGTGATTCTGACGATAGAGCAAACAACAGATTGGAAGGTCTAAAAACCATGGCACGCATCTTAGGCACCCCAGAAAATGACGAACTTTTCGGATTTGAAGAAATTGACATCATCTTGGGATTAGCGGGACACGATCGCATTTTTGGTCGGGGAGGTGGCGATCGCATCCACGGAGGAGAGGGTCACGATTACCTCTCGGGTGGTGAAGGGAACGATATCCTCAAAGGAGGTGGGGGGTTTGATTTTCTTGATGGTGGAGAAGGAGACGATCGCCTCATTGCGGGCGATACTGAGCCATATAACTTTTCTCTCAAATATACTCAAAAGCCTTCCACCATTGACCCAAATATTATCTACATCACCCCTCAAATTGTAGATGATGCTGGGCAACTTTTAGATTGGAGCGACCTCGAGGGGCATTCTGGTGATATTTTTCATAATTGGTTGCGAGGAGACGGAGGGGATGATGTTCTCATCGGTGGTAACGGTCATGACGACTTGCGAGGCGGAGAAGGAAACGACACGCTCAAAGGCAAGGAAGGAGATGACCTCCTACAAGGGGATGGAGGCCGCGATCGACTCTACGGAGGAGTGGGTAACGATGCTCTCGAAGGCGGAGAAGGAGACGATCGCCTCCACGGAGGAGAAGGAAACGATCTCTTATTGGGTGGAGAAGGAAGCGATCGCCTCCACGGGGATGCGGGTCACGATGTCCTCGAGGGAGGTGAAGGCGACGATATTTTAAGGGGAGGCACGGGGTATAACAAATTGTACGGAGAAGCGGGGGACGATCGCCTTTCCGTAGGCGATGTCGAACCCTATAACTACCGCGTTGGGTATCTAATCGCAGGCGATAGCGCTAATGATGTTATTCCCTTGGTTCGTTCGTCTCTTGGTGGGGGGGAACAAGAGGGTCTGAGCATTCATACTGGCGAGGCTTATGGTCATGGTTTGGTGCATAATCTTCTCGATGGAGGAGCGGGCAACGATCGGCTTCGAGGCGGAAACGGTCACGATCGCCTTCAAGGAGGAGCAGGAAACGATATTTTGGTCGGAAATGAGGGGGACGATTGGTTGCAAGGGAATGAGGGCAACGATCGGCTTCGAGGCGGAAAAGGATGGGATTTATTACAGGGCAATGAAGGGGACGATACATTACGAGGTGGAGACGGTCTCGACCAGCTAGAAGGCGGCTCGGGAAGCGATCGCCTGTACGGCGGCCGCGGAAGCGATATATTGTACGGCGGATCGGGAGACGATTTTCTCTTTAGCGGGACAACCTTCCCCCTCGAGGCAGCGCAGAAAATTGGTGGAGGGATGTATAACAATAACCTATCCCTGCAACTCATATCAGATGACACCATTCTCAACCAAATTGGCTATCCGGCAGTGAATTGGGGTAGCTCATATCTTCTCTTTCCTCGAGAAACTACCGAGACCTTTGCCAATACTTTTGGCAATCGTCTTTCCTTCGCATTCTATACAACCCAGAATCTCTGGCATGATGTCCTCAATGGCGGAGCGGGTAACGATCGCTTGCAGGGTGGAAATGGCAATGATTTTCTTTTTGGCGGGACTGAGGATGACGAACTCTTGGGCAAAGATGGGGATGACCATTTAGTCGGCGCTACGGGTAACGATCGCTTGCGAGGAGGACGAGGGGAAGATTTTCTGACGGGCAAAGAAGGCAACGATCTCTTGTATGGTAATGCCGGGATCGATTTACTGGTCGGGGGGCTGGGAGATGACCAACTCTTTGGCGGTGGCGATCGCGATTTTCTCTCGGGTGGCAAAGATAATGATTTCTTGTCTGGAGGGGGCGGAGACGATATTTTACTGGGAGACTACTTCGATAATCTCTTTGATTTCGATCCGTCCCAGAGTCCTTTTGAAGAACCCAGCGATAGTCGGTTGGCAGGCAGCGATCTCCTCTACGGAAATGACGGCGATGACGTTCTTTCAGGGATGTGGGGAGACGACTTTCTCGATGGCGGTCGCGGCAATGACTCTCTTGATGGCGGTCAGGGAAGCGATCGGCTTGTCGGCGGTCGCGGAGCCGATACCTTTTATCTGGGTACCCGGCTTTTTGGATCCATCCTTCTCGACGAAATTGATACAATCGCCGATTTTAATGGAGCAGAAGGCGATCGCCTCCACATCTACTATGTTGATTCTATTGGGAATTTACCCTCTCATCAGGACTTCAGCTTCGATCGCTCAACGGGAATGCTTTCTTTCTTGGATAGCGATTTAGCCCGCTTAGAAAATATTAATTCTCCTGTGGACTTCAATATCTCCGACCACGTTGTTTTTAGCTAGAGTTGGCGATCGGGATTTCCTCCCGATCGCTCCCTTTACACGGCGGCTAATTGTAAATCTAATGCTTCAATCAGGCGATCGATGTCGAAATGTTGTTCCATTAACTCCCGAATGCAATCGACTTTAATCGCCTCTTGGAAACGGACGTGACCGAAAGCGCGATCGGTGATTTCCACCGTGGTTAAAGTATCCAGATCGACGGATAAAATGGGAATTTCCAAATCTTCGGCTCGGGCGAGAACAAAATCTTGTGGCGGCGTATGACCCGTTAAAATCAAGCAATTGGTTGAGGTTTCCAATGCTGCCAACTGCAACTCGCTGCGATCGCCCCCCGTTACCACCGCCATATTTTTGCCCTTGCGGAAATATTCTAAAGCCGAGTTGACATTCATCGCCCCGATGGTCAGGCTTTCCACCATTAAATCCAAGCGATCCTCGCGACAGAGAACCCTCGCTCTCAGCTTCTTCGCCAGTTCCCGCACGCTGACGCTGCGTAAGAGACTATCCTCGGGCAAGCGGCCGAAAACTTCGATGTTATGCCGTTTGAGGAAAGGTTCGATCTCTGTTTCGACCAATTGCCAATCTGCGGCGGGAATATCGCTCAAGAGTACCCCTAACAGGCGATCGCCCAATTCGATTTTGGCGGCGAGGAGGCGATCGAGCAGTTCGAGGGCGTGATAGCGAGAGACCAACAAAATCGGGGCATCCAATTGTGTTGCCATTTGACTCAAGGAGAGATCGAACAATTGTCCTTCTGTTGGCGTTGAGGGACCCTCGAGTAAAATGAAATCCCCGGCAAGGTCGCTGATATACGTTGCCAGCAATTCCGAGTTATCTTGTCGGTTTGCGCTTTGTAATTGTTCGCGGATGGTCGATTCATCCAAACAGAACACGGGGGCTTTATAGTGGCGTTCGGAAAGTTTGAGAGCGCCAGCAATAAACCTCACGTCTTCTTCGCTGGCATCGGCAAGGTCTTGGCTGGGATAGGTTCCCAAGGGCTTGCCATACCCGATCGCAATTCCTTTTTGTTGAAGTTGATGGGCTATCCCGACGATGGTTGCGGATTTCCCGCCATATACTTCAGTCGATCCGACTAATAAACATTTGGTCTGTGGCATCACCCTCACTCCATTACATTGTGGATGTTAATGTTTGGACTCTCATAGTTGAATTCTGATGGTTGAATTCTGATGGTTGAATTCTGGAAGCAGAATGGATTGACTTAACTTTCGGCTCGTAATAACTTACGGTAGAATGCTCTCGAAAAGTCGGTGATTTTCGTGCGTTTGTAACTGGCGATGACTTCAATTAGGTGATCGACAAAGTCCGAATTTTGCATATCGACTTCATAACTGAGTTCCGCGTTCCCATCAAATTGCAAGCGACAGCGCGTGAGTTCTGCGGGAAGTTTGGAGACAAACCACGTCGCCACGAAGGGTACGCCTTCTTCTCGACCTTCAATCGGGCGTTCTCCTTCTAGAGAGCCTTTTTGGTAGAGACCGATGGCATAAGGGAGAATTTGGCGTTTCTGCCCTTGAAAATAAGGTTGATATACCATCCACGCTGCTTTTTGAGCGGGTTTCAGGCTATCTAAAGACATAGCAAATTTTCTCGAACCGTCTTGTATAATATGCCTATCTTACAGAAATTAGCGAAAAACCCCTAGAGATATCTCTCGGAAATTTTGTGCAGACGATCGCATTTCCGGTGTGGCGGATGAAAAACTGTTATAATAGGTATCCGTAGGAACAAGTTTCTAGCTTCGGGATGTAGCGCAGCTTGGTAGCGCACTTCGTTCGGGACGAAGGGGCCGCAGGTTCAAATCCTGTCATCCCGATTTATTTTCCCGATTTATTTATTTACTCAATTTATCAACCTGATACACTAATCTGTTGCAACAGATTGGTGTGTTTTGCGTGTTTTTGCGTTTCTCGCCGCTCGATCTTAGAAAATACCAGCGATCGCACTCCTCCCCAGAAAGTTTTTCTCTATCCCTTGACAACTACCTACTAGATGGTAGATACTGAAGTCATGGAAAAGAACACCGCTCAAAACATTCTCGATGTCGCTCGAAATATGGTGCGAAACCGGGGTTATAGCGCCTTCAGTTACGCCGATATCGCCGAGAAAGTCGGGATTCGCAAAGCCAGCATTCACTATCACTTTCCCTCAAAAGAGGCATTAGTGAAGAAACTGGTACAGGAATATCGGGAAAGCATGGCTCGCCAATGCGATCGCATCGCCCAATCTCCCGTCACTCCAGACGAACAATTGAGGCAATTTGCCCAACTCTATCAAAACGGCTTAGAACAAAATCAAATTTGTCTCTGTGCCATGTTAGCGGCGGATTTTGTTGTGTTGCCAGAACCCGTACAAGCTGAAATTCGCGCCTTTTTCCAGCAAACAGAAACTTGGCTGGTGACATTGCTCCAGAAAGGCTGTGACGCTAAAATCTGGCAGTGTCACTCTTCCCCAGAACGAGAAGCCAAAGGCACGATCGCCATGCTACAAGGGGCGCAATTATTAGCGCGATCGGCAGAAGACGGGAATGCCGCTTTTCAAGAACTTGTCTATCCTCTCCTCGCTGCTAAATTCGCCCCAACATAATTTTTTTACCCCTTTGCCTACCTACTAATAGGTAAAAATAAAAACCAAATTTTAACCCCATAGGAGTTTCATCATGTCTCAAGAATTTGCAGGTCAAAAATTAATCGTTATCGGTGGCAGCAGTGGTATGGGTAAAGCCGTCGCCCAACTTGTCCTCGAACGCGGCGGAACTGCTGTACTCATCGGCAACCGCACCGAAAAATTAGAAGCAGCCGTTGCCGAACTGAGCCAATACGGTAAAGTTTTTGGGGAACGCGCTAATATTAGCGATCGCCAAGAACGAGAGGATCTCATCGATCGTCTTCATGACAACCATCAAGATGCCACCTTATTGGTGAATGCGGCGGGCGTTTTCCTGCCCAAATCCTTTTTAGACCACAGCGAAACGGATTACGATCTCTACATGGAACTCAACAAAGCGACTTTTTTCATTACCCAAGCGATCGCTGAAACCATCGTTGAAAGCGGACAAAAGGGCGCGATCGTCAATGTGGGTTCTATGTGGGCAAAACAAGCCGTACAAGCGACTCCTTCCTCTGCTTATTCGATGGCTAAAGCGGGATTGCACGCTTTAACTCAACATTTAGCGATGGAACTGGGGGAGAAAAACATCCGCGTCAATGCTGTATCCCCTGCTGTGGTAGAAACTCCCATTTACGAAGGGTTTATTGCTAAAGAGCAAGTGCATTCTGCCTTACAGGGCTTTAACACCTTCCATCCTATCGGTCGCGTGGGAACGCCCTTAGATGTGGCCGAGGCGATCGCCTTTTTGCTCTCTGATAAAGCTGCATGGGTCACGGGGGCAATTTGGGATGTTGACGGAGGCGTAATGGCTGGTCGCAACCAATACAACTAGAAAAATCCCTCCAGTCCTCCAATTTTGGGGGATTGGTTTTCCCAATTCTGCAAATTCGCCAACCCAATCGAGGAAAGTTATGAAACTGAATGCCAACTTAAAAGAACGCGCCGTTGTTTTTTCCGAGGATATTGCTTGGAAAGACTCGCCTATGGCGGGAGTACAAAGACGAATGCTAGAGAGAGATGGAGAAGAAGTCGCCCGGGCGACCACCATCGTTCGCTATGCATCGGGTAGCTACTTCCAGGCGCATACCCACGGCGGCGGCGAGGAGTTTTTGGTTCTAGAAGGAACTTTTTCTGACGAGCATGGGGACTACAAACCTGGCACATACGTCCGCAATCCTGTCGGCTCCAGCCATACCCCTTACAGTAAAGAGGGTTGTACGATCCTCGTCAAACTCTGGCAGATGAATCCCGAAGATTCCCAACAAATGGCGATCGCCACTTCCCAAGGAGAATGGATGCCCGGATTAGTCCCTGGATTGCAAGTAATGCCCCTGCACGCCCACAAAACCGAGCAAGTTGCCTTGGTCAAGTGGGATCCTGAAACTGTTTTTCAAGACCATCAACACTGGGGAGGGGAAGAAATTTTCGTTCTCGATGGCGTATTTGAGGACGAGTATGGCACGTATCCCAAGGGAACTTGGTTGCGAAATCCGCCCGGAAGCACTCATAAACCCTTTAGTCGAGAAGGTTGCTTAATTTATGTGAAAACCGGGCATCTCGATATCAAAGAAGAATGAGCTGTACCGTGGAACGGACATCTTGCCATTAGTGTCAAGTTAGGGTTTTTCGGAAACTGTCAAGTACCAGATATTGGGCATTTTAAAAATGAAAACACTATATCTGGACAATTTATTTTGAAGTTTGTCGGTAAAAGCATGGGTTAGGGTAATCATTAAAGCCCTCCTAAAACCCGAAGTTTTGGGGGGGGCGGTGTGGGGGGGGCGGGGGGGGGGGGGGGGGGGGGGGCGGGGCGGTAAGCTGGTAACGGGGGGATTGCGGGGGGGGGGCGGGCGGGGCGGCGGGGAAGGCGGTAGAGAAGGTGGCGGAGACGGCGGAGGGAAGGGTGGGGGCGGAGAAGGCGGCAGAGAAGGTGGCGGAGACGGTGGCGGAGACGGCGGTGGCGCTGGGGGCAGGCTCGGCGGCGGGCTCGGCGGCGGGCTCGGCGGCGTTGACGGCGGCGGAGACGGCGGCAGGCTGGGCGGTGGCGGGCTGGGCGGCAAAGTAGTGCTGCCAAAAACAAAAATTTCCGATGAAGTAGGCTATTATGGAATGTTCATTGATTCCGAGGGAAATAAAA